>NZ_JBHWMB010000056.1:20128-60964 GCF_042730015.1 Streptomyces sp. NPDC059957
CTGCTCCTGCAGGGGGAGGGGCCCCTCCTCTCTTTTTTCCCCCCCTTTCCCTCTCTTCTTTTTTTGCCCCCCCCCCCCACGGCAACAGGCGTGCGTTCGAGCGGGACCGCCTCGGCTTCCTGCTCGACCAGCAGCGGTACGGCGACCTGGTCCGCGTCGACGACGACCTGTACCTCGTGAACTCGCCCGTCCTCGCGGAACAGGTGCTCAAGCACACCAACACCACCTACACGATCGCCCGGGACCTGCTGGGCGAGGCGACCGACGGAAGCCGCGCCTCCGAAGACCTGGCCCTGTGGATGCGGGCCCGCGCCCTTGCCGGACGCGGCCTGAACCGGACCGGTACGCGGGCCGCCGGCGACCGCCTCGCGGCCGCCGTCACCCGTCACGCGGACACCTGGCGCGCACGCGGCAGGATCGAGGCGATCCCCGCGCTGGAGGACCTCACCGCCCACCTCATCGCGGAATTCTGCCTCGGACCCGAGACGGGCGCGGTCCCCGACCTCCTGGCCCGGCTGCAGGACGCGCTGCTGCCTCCCGCCCTGCCCCTGCCGGCCCGCTGGCACGCACTGCGCCGACACCGCCTGCGCCGCGCCTCCCGCGACCTCGCCGACGAGGTCTCCGCCCTGATGCGCCGCCGCCGTGCCACCCGGCGGGAGGACTCCCCGCCCGCGGTCGCGGACCTCCTGGACACCGCCTGCGAGGAAGGCGCCCTCACCCGCGAGGGCGCGACCAGCGTGATCGTCGCCAACCTGTTCGCCGCCCACGAGACCACGGCCGCCGCGCTCTCCTGGCTGCTGCTCCTCCTCGACCGGCACCCGCACCTGCGCCGCCGGGTACGGGACGAGGCCGACCGGGAACTCGCCGGGCGACCCCCCACCGCGGCCGATGTGCCCCGGCTGCCCGTCGCCGGGGCCGTCGTGAAGGAGACCCTGCGGCTGTATCCCCCGCTCTGGCTCGTCCAGCGGACCGTGGAGGAACCCACCGAGCTCGCCGGTTTCCCGCTCCGCCGCGGCCAGCGGGTCGGCGTCAGCCCCTTCGTCCTCCACCGCGACCCGCACCACTACGACCGGCCCGCCGCCTTCGACCCGGACCGCTGGATCGAGCGCCCCGACACCCCTCTGCCCAAGTACGCCTTCATGCCCTTCGGCGGCGGACCGCGCAACTGCCTCGGTACGCACTTCGCCACGACGGCCATGACCATCGCGGCCGCGACCCTCACCCGCGACTACCGGATCAGCCAGTCCCCCGGCACCGCGACGACCTTCGACACCCGCACGATCCTCCAGCCGCACGGCCTCACCCTCGACGTCGCCGGCCCTCGTATTATCGACCGAGATGTGCTTGACCGATCAATCTTCGGCACGTAACTTCGACCGAACCAACTCGAGGGCCACTGGAAGGAGGCGAAGCCGGATGTCGACCATCTCCGTACCGCTTCGCCTCGCACACCAGACCGCCTGGGCTCCGGGTCGGGTCGCACACGGCTGCTGAACAGCCCCCATTCCCCGGCGTGCCCGCTCGCGGCCCCGGAAGTTCTCCACCACTCTGTCACCACTTACGGCGCCTCCTCGCGTGCCGATCTGCCGCGCTCCGGGTTGTCGAGCCGCGGCCACTGAACGAGAAAGCTCCTGCCATGGCAACTAGGACAGTCCGATCGACCGCGCCCCGGAACGGGGACGTGCCGTGGTAGCGGCGCGGATCACGGTCAACGGGAAAGAAACACCGATCTCTCCGGCCGCAGCCCACACCACGGTGTTGGACTTCCTGCGCGACCGCGGCCTCACCGGCACCAAGGAGGGCTGCGCCGAAGGCGAATGCGGCGCCTGTTCGGTGCTCGTGGCCCGGCCGGGGGTGAACAAGCCCACCGACTGGGTGGCCGTCAACGCCTGCCTGGTACCGGCCCTGGCCCTCGACGGTCAGGAGGTCGTCACCTCCGAGGGCCTCGCCACCGTCGACGCGTCCGGCGCACCCACCGCGCTGCACCCCGTACAGGAGGAGATGGCCGTCCGCGGCGGCTCCCAATGCGGTTACTGCACACCGGGGTTCATCTGCAGCATGGCCTCCGAGTACTACCGGCCCGACCGCTGCGCACACGCGGACCCGGCCGCCGACTCGACCACCGACCCGGCCGACGGCGTCGACCCCGAGCACGGCCCGAACGGTTTCGACCTGCACGCGCTGAGCGGCAACCTGTGCCGCTGTACCGGCTACCGCCCGATCCGCGATGCCGCGTTCGCCGTCGGCTCGCCGACCGAGGACGACGTCCTGGCGCAGCGCCGCGAGCAGTCCCCGCCCGAGCCCGCCGCCACCGAATACGCCAAGGACGACAGCGTGTTCCTGCGGCCCGGCACCCTCGCGGAGACGGTGCGGCTGCTGAGCGAGCGACCCGGGGCGGTGGTGGTCGCCGGCAGCACCGACTGGGGCGTGGAGGTGAACATCCGCTCCCGTCGGGCCGATTGCGTGATCGCGGTGGACCGACTGCCCGAACTGCGGGAGCTGCGCGTCGAGTCCGACCACATCGAGATCGGGGCGGCGCAGACGCTGACCGAGATCGAACGCCGGCTCGACGGCAGCGTCCCGCTCCTGGCGGAGCTGTTCCCGCAGTTCGCGTCCCGGCTCATCCGCAACAGCGCCACCCTCGGCGGCAATCTGGGCACCGGCTCCCCCATCGGCGACAGCCCGCCGGTGCTGCTCGCGCTGGAGGCCTCGCTGCTGCTGGCCGGCGGCGACGGCGAGCGCGAGGTCCCCCTGGCCGACTACTTCACCGGCTACCGGCAGAGCGTGCGCCGTCCCGGCGAGCTGATCCGCGCGGTGCGCATCCCGCTGCCGCTGTCGCCCGTCACGGCCTTCCACAAGATCGCCAAGCGGCGTTTCGACGACATCTCGAGCGTCGCGGTCGCCTTCGCCCTCGACATCGAGGACGGGACCGTCCGCAAGGCGCGCATCGGCCTGGGCGGCGTGGCCGCCACCCCGATCCGCGCGCTCAGCACCGAGGCGGCCCTGGAGGGCAACGCCTGGACGGCGGAAACCGTCGAGGCCGCGGCCCGGATCCTGCGGGCCGAGGGCACCCCGATGGACGATCACCGCGCCAGCGCCCTCTACCGCTCCGCGATGCTCGGCCAGAGCCTGCTCAAGCTGTACGCGCACACCACCGAGGCGGCGAAGTCATGAGCCAGTTGTCCCAGCGCCCCGAAAAGCCCGTCGTCGGGGTTTCGATGCCGCACGAGAGCGCGAACCTGCACGTCACCGGTGCGGCGCTCTACACCGACGACCTGGTCCACCGCACCAAGGACGTCCTGCACGCCTACCCGGTCCAGGTCATGAAGGCCCACGGCAGGATCACGGCGCTGCGCACCGAGCCGGCGCTCGCCGTGCCCGGTGTGGTCCGCGTACTGACCGGGGCCGACGTGCCCGGCGTCAACGACGCCGGAATGAAGCACGACGAGCCCCTCTTCCCCGACACGGTCATGTTCCACGGGCACGCGGTCGCCTGGGTCCTGGGCGAGAGCGTGGAGGCGGCCAGGCTCGGTGCGGCGGCCGTCGAGGTGGAGCTCGACGAACAGCCCTCCGTGATCACCCTGCGGGAGGCGATCGAGACCGAGAGCTTCCACGGCGCCCGGCCCCTGATGGTGACCGGCGACGTGGACGCGGGCTTCGAGGACTCCGCGCACGTGTTCACCGGGGAGTTCCAGTTCTCCGACCAGGAACACTTCTATCTGGAAACGCACGCGGCGCTCGCTCTCCTCGACGAGAACGGGCAGATGTTCATCCAGAGCAGCACCCAGCACCCCTCGGAAACCCAGGAGATCGTCGCCCACGTACTCGGCCTGCACAGCCATGAGGTGACCGTGCAGTGCCTGCGGATGGGTGGCGGCTTCGGCGGCAAGGAGATGCAGCCTCACGGGTTCGCGGCCATCGCCGCGCTCGGTGCCAAGCTCACCGGCCGGCCGGTCCGCGTACGGCTCAACCGGACCCAGGACCTGACCATGTCCGGCAAGCGCCACGGGTTCCACGCCACTTGGAAGATCGGCTTCGACACCGAGGGCCGCATCCAGGCACTGGACGCCACCCTGACCGCCGACGGCGGCTGGAGCCTGGACCTGTCCGAGCCCGTGACGGCCCGCGCGCTGTGCCACATCGACAACACCTACTGGCTGCCCAACGCGCGCATCGCCGGACGCATCGCCAAGACCAACAAGGTCTCCAACACCGCCTTCCGCGGTTTCGGCGGCCCCCAGGGCATGCTGGTGATCGAGGACATCATGGGCCGGTGCGCCCCGCTGCTCGGCCTGGATCCGATGGAGCTGCGCGAGCGCAACTTCTACCGCCAGGGCCAGTCGACGCCGTACGGGCAGCCCGTCCCCCACCCCGAGCGGATCTCCGTCATCTGGCAGCAGGTCAAGGACGACGCCGCCCTGGCCGAACGCGGGCGCGAGATCGCGGCCTTCAACGCCGCGCACCCGAACACCAAGCGGGCGCTCGCGATGACCGGGATCAAGTTCGGCATCTCCTTCAACCTCACCGCCTTCAACCAGGCCGGTGCGCTGGTGCTGGTCTACAAGGACGGCTCCGTCCTGATCAACCACGGCGGCACCGAGATGGGGCAGGGCCTGCACACCAAGATGCTGCAGGTGGCCGCGACCACGCTGGGCATCCCGCTGCACAAGGTCCGGCTGGCCCCGACGCGCACCGACAAGGTGCCCAACACCTCGGCCACCGCCGCCAGTGCGGGGGCGGACCTCAACGGCGCGGCGGTGAAGAACGCCTGCGAGCAGATCCGCGAGCGGCTGCTCCAGGTGGCCGGCACGCAGCTGGGTACGAACGCCTCGGACGTGCGCATCGTCGAGGGCGTCGCGCGCGCCCTCGGCAACGACAAGGAACTCGCCTGGGACGACCTGGTGCGCACCGCGTACTTCCAGCGGGTCCAGCTCTCGGCGGCCGGCTTCTACCGGACCGAGGGCCTGCACTGGGACGCGAAGGCGTTCCACGGCTCGCCCTTCAAGTACTTCTCCTACGGTGCGGCCGCGACCGAGGTGGAGGTGGACGGCTTCACCGGTGCGTACCGGATCCGGCGGGTGGACATCGTCCACGATGTCGGCGACAGCCTCTCACCGATGATCGACATCGGTCAGGTCGAGGGCGGTTTCGTCCAGGGCGCGGGCTGGCTGACGCTGGAGGACATGCGCTGGGACTCCGGCGACGGCCCGAACCGCGGCCGTCTGCTGACCCAGGCCGCGAGCACGTACAAGCTGCCCAGCTTCTCGGAGATGCCCGAGGAGTTCAACGTCAGGCTGCTGGAGAACGCCACCGAGGAGGGCGCGGTCTACGGGTCCAAGGCGGTCGGTGAGCCCCCGCTGATGCTGGCCTTCTCCGTACGGGAGGCCCTGCGGCAGGCGGCCGCGGAGTTCGGGCCCGCCGGGATCAGCGTGGAGCTGGCCTCGCCGGCCACGCCCGAGGCGGTGTACTGGGCGATCGAAGGAGCGCGCCGGGGCGGTGCGTTCCGCGACGGGCAGGCGGCGGCCGACGGCGGCCCGGTCCTCGCCGACGCAAGCGCCTTGAGCAATGTCTGACATGAGCTGGGTCGCCGCGGTCGCGCGGTTGCGGGCACGCCGGGAAGCCGGCGTGCTCGTGACCGTCGCGGCCGTGCGCGGCCACGCGCCCCGGCGGGCCGGTGCCAAGCTCGTCGTGGGGCGGACCGGGACCTGGGGTTCGATCGGCGGCGGCAACATCGAGGCCGTCGCCATCGACCGGGCGCGCGAACTGAGCGGCGCGGCCGATCCTGAGCCGGAGCTGATGGAGTTCGCCCTCAACGACAAGGTCACCGGCCGGCACGGCGTGCAGTGCTGCGGCGGAGCCGTCACCGTGCTGCTCGAACCGCTGCCGGTGGTCCAGGCGGTGGCCGTCTTCGGTGTCGGGCACGTCGGTCTGGAACTGGCGCGCATCCTGGCCCGTCAGGACCTCGACCTGCACCTCGTCGACAGCCGCCCGGACATGCTCACCGATGAGCGGCTGGGGGTGCTCGGCGACGCGGTGGCGCAGGTCCACGTGCACCACACCCCGCTGCTTCCGGAGACGGTGCTCGGGGAGCTGCCGCCCGGCACCCACGTCCTGATCATGACGCACGATCACGCCGAGGACGCCGCACTGTGCGACGCCGCCCTGCGCACCGACGGTCTCGGCTCGATCGGTCTGATCGGCTCCTCCGCGAAGTGGGCGCGGTTCCGGCAGCGCCTGGCCACCGAGGGCGGTCACGACGCCGGCACCATCGACCGGATCACGACCCCGATCGGGCTGACCGAGATCACGGGCAAGGAGCCCGCCACGATCGCGGTGAGCGTGGCGGCGGACCTGCTCCGCACCTTCGAGCAGGACCGCCATTGGGCGGTCCCGCCCCCGGTCGCGGTCCCGGACACGATGGCCGAGGTGGCGTACCCCGCGGCCGCCGGCGGCGCGTGAGTCCCCCGGACCCGCGCGCCGGCCGCCGCCGGGCCGGGCGGTCTCGTCCGCTCAGTGCGCGGCGGCCCGCGCCGGGCGCCTGAGCAGGTAGCCGACCGCGGTCAGGACGAGCACCGCCATGCAGCCGATGAACACCAGTCCCGCACCCTCCAGCCCGAGGGGTCCTTCCAGTACGCCCACCCCGATCACGGGCAGCGAGATGCCCGTGTACGCCACCAGGAACAGGGTGGAGATCACGGCTGCCCGCTGGTCCGCCGGCGACGCCCCGGCCACCGCGGACAGTGCCCCGCGGAAGGCCAGCCCCTGCCCGAGTCCGCCCACGAGGGCGCTCAGCACCACCAGCGCCAGCAGGTCCCACCACAGCGCGCCCGCGAGCAGCGCCAGTCCGGCGAGGAGCGCGACGCACCCGAGCGGCAGCGAGCGCTCCACGCCGACGCGGCCGACGGCCAGCTGCCCGGCGGTCGAGGCGAAGAAGGCCAGCGCCACCACGAGCCCGCTCAACGCCTTGTTGTGCACGTCCAGGGACTGCGCGAGGAACGCCGGGCTGACCGAGGTGAACACCCCGAACAGGGCGAAGCCCACGAACGCGGCGATCGCCGCCGGCCCGAACACCGCCCGCACCTGCGGAGGCAGGGCGGGCCGCTGCGGTCGTACGGTGCTCAGCGGCCGGCGCTCACGGACCGTCTCCGGGAGCCGCAGCAGGACGACGGCCGCGCCCGCCACGAGCCCGAGGTGCACCACGAACGGCAGGTACAGCGGCCAGGAGGCGTACTGCGCGAGGACCCCGGCGAGCAGCGGGCCGCAGCCCAGTCCGCCCATATTGGCGGCCGTCGCCACGAACGTGGCCCGCGAGGCGCCGCCGGGCGGTGCCAGCTCCATCACGTACGCGGTGGCGGCCCCGGTGAACAGGCCGGCGGACAGACCCGACAGCAGCCGTCCCGCGTACAGCCAGGGCATCGACTCGGCGCACAGGAAGCAGACGGCGCTCGCCGCGGCGAACCCGAGCCCCGCCAGCAGGACCGGCCGCCGGCCCACGGAGTCCGAGGCATTGCCCGCCAGCAGCAGTACGCCGATGACACCGAAGGCGTACACGGCGTACACCACGGTCACCATCAGCGCCGAGAAGCCGAACTTCTCCTGGTAGAGCCCGTAGAGGGGGGTCGGCAGCGTGGTGCCGGCCATGCACACGGCGAACACCGCCCCGCTCAGCAGACACCTGCGCCACCCTTGCCGATCAAGGTCCATGCCGCCGACCGTAACCCGGGAGCCCGGATTCCGCGTCAGTACACCAGCTTGTAGGTCACGTCCTTGGGGACCGGGTCCGGTGCGGTGTCGGTGTAGACGAGCCGGATCGTGGTGAAGCGGAGGAGGTCGGGGTGGTCGGGCCAGGCCTGCGGATTGCCCAGGGTCACCCTGACCGGGTAGGCGTGGAAGCGTCCGGCCGCGCAGTACGGGCGGCAGTCGTTGACCATGTCGGTGCCGGTGGCCGTGGCGCCGGCCGGCCCCCAGGTCTCCCAGCGCAGACCGACGAGCCGGTTGTTCCCGTCGCCGCAGGCCAGGAGGTACTCCGGAGGGCGCATCTGGGCCTGCGCGAAGCAGTCGACGACCACGACCGGATCCTGTGAGACCGCGGTCCGGGCGGAGGACGCGGCGCCGCCGGTACGTGCGGAGGGGGCCGCGGAGGCCGGGAGCACGACGGCCGTCATCGCCGCCACCGTGCACAGCAGGGCGGCGGTGCGCACCCTGCGCCGGGAGGCGGTGCGCGGGGATGCGGTGTGCCGGGATGCGCGTTCGGGGCGGCCACCTGCGGAAACGTTCACGGAAGACCTTCCTCGCCACTGTGCGCGCCGCCGGTATCACCGGGGTATTCCCAGCTTCCCCCATGGGGGTGAAGCTCGCACCCGCGGGAACCGTGCGGGTGCGAGCTTGCCGGTCACTTGCGCAGCAGGGCGCAGACGAAGTCCTCCTGGACCTGCCGGACCTGTTCGAGCAGGTCGGGGTTGATGGTCAGGGACGTCTGCGCGGTGATGGAGAAGGTCAGCGAGCGCCGGCCGTCCGCCGTGGCCGCCACGAACTGCGTGTAGCCGGCGGTGTTGCCGGTGTGGCCGTACACCGCCCCGCAGCGGGTGGTGTAGCGGAAGATCGCCAGGCCCGCCTCGGTGCGGCCGGGGCCGGGGGGCTGGGACAGGGCGCCGGGGATGAACTTGAACTGCTGGCGCCGGGTGCGCTCCGAGACGAGGGCGCCGCCCGCGTAGCCGCGGATGAAGGCGGTCAGGTCCTTCGGCGTCGAGACGATGCCTCCGGACGCCCAGGCTCCCGAGGCGCCCACGGCCTCGCTGACGTCGATCGGCCCCTCCTGCGGATCGATCTGGTAGCCGTGCAGGTAGGGCTCGGGCAGTCGGTATCCCTGGGGCAGGCTCGTGGCCCGCAGGCCCAGGGGCTCGTAGACGAGCTCGCGCAGCAGCGTCTCGTACCGGCGTCCGGTGGCGGCCTCGGCCATGAGGGCGACGGCGATGTTGTCGGAGTTGGAGTACGCGTAGCGGCTGCCCGGCTGGAAGGCGAGGTCCTGGTCCGCGACGAACTCCAGCAGGCGGCGGGAGTCGAAGCGGTGTCGGGGGTCCTCGGAGACGATGTCGATGAACCCCTGGGAGGAGGAGTAGTCGGGCAACCCACTGGTGTGATTCAGCAGTTGACGGAGCGTCACTTGGTGCCACGCGGCCGGCTGCCCGGGCAGCACCTTTCCGATGGTGTCGTCGAGGTGCAGCCTGCCGCGGTCGACGAGCCCGAGGGCCACCGCTCCGCTGAAGGCCTTGGCGACGCTGGCGATCCGCATGTGGTCTCCTGCCTGCGGCGGCCGGCCGCTCTCCACGTCGGCCACGCCCGCCCGGTAGACCTTCGTACGGTCGCCGTCGCGCAGGACGGCGATGACCCCGGGGGGCCCGTCGGGCCGTTCCACCAGTTCCCGCAGCTCCTGCTGGAGGGCGCCGCCGGGGGGCGGGTTGCGGTCCGCTCCGGCCTGCGCGGGCTGGACGGAGACGGCGAGCAGGGCGCCGCACACTGCGGTGGCGGCGGCCAGGCGCAGCGACGGGCGGATCCGGCCGGATTGGCCGTGCGGGCGTCGGGACACGGAGGTACCTCCCGGGGAAGACGGACGCGGTGGCCCACCATGGCAGGGGCCGCACCGGGGCCGGCGGCGACACGGCCGCACGCGGGCGGGCCGTGGCCCATCCGGCCCTGACGGCCGGCTTTCGCCGGGGTACGGAGTGTCCTTCCGGCCGTATCGGGTCGTGGCGGCCCACCTCTCCACGATCGCCGTCCGGACCGGCGGGCAGATCACCGCCGGGACCGAGATCGGCCTCTCCGGGAGCACCGGCAACTCGACCGGCGCCCACCTCCACTTCGAGGTCCGCACCGGCCCGCCCGGATACGGCACCGGCATCGATCCCGTCGGCTACCTCCGCGGCCGCGGCGCCGCACTGGACCGCGGGGGCCCGTTCGGCACCGGCCGGCGCGGCCTACCAGACGGGAATGGGCGCGGGCGCCTCCGTGCCGAGGTCCGGTGCGTCGCGGAGCTCGACGGTGGCCCCGGGCCGGTGGAGTTCGAGGATCACCAGGGTGTTCTCGCCCGCGCGCCACAGCGGACCCGGTGCGTACAGCGTCTTCTGCGGGCCGCGGTCCCAGAACCTGCCCAGGGCGAAGCCGTTCAGCCAGACCATGCCCTTGGTCCAGCCCGGGAGGGCGACGAACGCGTCGGCGGCGGAGTCCAGTTCGACGGTGACCCGGTGGAAGGACGGCCCGTCCGGGAGCGCGCCGTGGCCGAACTCGAGTCCGGACAGGTCATCGAGGGGCAGCGGCCTGATCTCCCAGCCGAACTGGTACTGGTTGTCCAGCCTGACACCGTCGCGGATGCCCTTGCGATCGGCCAGCAGGGGGCCGTAGTTGATCCGCCCCTGGTTCTCCACCAGGATGTCGAGCTCCGCACCGCCGTCGGGCACGGCGACGGTCAGGGCCGCGAGCGGCTCGTCCCGCTCCAGCAGCCCGATCTCCCGTCCGTCCAGGAAGACTTGAGCCCGGTCGGCCAGCCCGTCGATGCGCAGCGCCGCCTCGGGCAGGGGTCCGCGCAGGCGGGTCCGGTAGTGGATCAGGCCCAGGGACTGGCCCGCTTCCTCCATGGTCAGCGGCTCGACGTGGTGCACGGGCTTGGAGAGTGCGTCCAGGGAGTCGGCCAGCGAGGCGCGGCCGTCCACGGAGAGCAGCCGGGGAACCACGCGCGGGGGCAGAGCGGGGGGTTCGTGGGTGACGGGGCCGGTGTGCCGGCCGATGACCTCGCGGAAGAGGTGGAACTTCCGGGTGAGTTCGCCGGCCTCGCCGACGGGGGCGTCGTAGTCGTAGCTGGTCACGTCGGGCTGGTAGGTGGCGCCGTCGTGGTTGGCGCCGTTCCACCAGCCGAAGTTGGTGCCGCCGTGGCCCATGTAGATGTTCACCGAGGCGCCTGCGGCGAGCAGGCTGTCCAGGGTGGCGGCGGCGTCCTCGGCATCGCGCGTGTGGTGCGGTTCGCCCCAGTGGTCGAACCAGCCGTGCCAGTACTCCACGCAGACCAGAGGTCCTTCCGGCTGGTACGTGCGCAGGGTCGCGAGCGAGCTCTCGGGGCGCGAGCCGAAGGTGCCGGTGGTCAGGACGCCGGGGATGCGGCCGCCGAGCTGGAAGCCGTGGTCGGCGCCGTCGGTGGTGAACAGCAGGCAGTCGATGCCCCGTCGGACCAGGCCGTCGCGGAGGTGTTCCAGATAGCCGGTGTCGTTGCCGAAGCTGCCGTACTCGTTCTCGACCCCCACGGCCACTACCGGCCCGCCCCGGCTGCCGAGGAGGGGGACCAGTACGGGGGCCAGGGTGTCGAACCAGGCGTCGACGGCGGCCAGGTACGCGGGGTCGCGGCGGCGGATCCTGATGGTGCGGTCGGCCAGCAGCCATCCGGGCAGTCCGCCGAAGTCCCATTCGGCGCAGATGTAGGGGCCGGGCCGGACGATGACGTCGAGACCCAGGTCGCCGGCGGTTCGGATGAAGGCCGCCACGTCGTTCGGCCCGCCGAAGGTGAACGCGCCGGGGCTGGGCTCGTGGACGTTCCAGGCCACGTAGGTCTCGATGGTGTTCACGCCCATGGCGCGCAGGCGCAGCAGGCGGTCGGCCCAGAGGTCGGGGTGCACCCGGAAGTAGTGGATGGCGGCGGAGACGATCCGGTGCGGGCGGCCGTTCCGCAGGAAGCCGGTCGCGTCCGTGGCCAGCGTCGTGACCGGGGTCGCAGCGGGCGCCGTGATCGACGTCGTGACCGGCGGGTGGGGTGGCTTCACGTGAGCGCTCTCTTTCGGTGACTTCCGGTGGTGCTCGACTCGTCGGCCGACGGGGCTCCGGCAGGAGGAAAGCCCCGCATAGAAAGCGCTTTCTACGGGCCACGGATCACGCTAGGCTGAAGCAGCCCGAGGGGTCAAGGGAGATCGCATGCGGGAGAGGGTCGACGAGCGGCACAAGAGGGTGCTGCGGCTCGTGCGGGAGTACGGGAGCGTGCGGATTTCCGACCTCGCCACCGAGCTCGGGATCTCCGTGGAAACCGCGCGGCGGGACGTCGCGGCGCTCTCCGACGCGGGGCTCGTACGGAGGCTGCACGGGTCGGCGCTGTGGCCGACCGCACGGCTGAGCCCCCGTGAGGCGCGCCTGGCACGCCTGGCGCCCGAGGTGCCCGCGGCCGCACCCCTCGTGCTCGGGATGGTGGTCCCGGCGGCCGGGTACTTCTACCCGTCGGTCATTCGCGGCGCCCGGGACGCGGCCGCCGATGTCGGCGCCCGGCTGCTCGTCGCGACCACCGAGTACGACAGGGACCAGGACAAGACGCGGATCGACACCCTCATCGAGGCGGGCGCCACCGGCCTGCTCCTCACCCCCAGTTGGGGCATGGACGGCCCGGGCCCCGGCGACCTCCAGGAGCTCGCGGACCTGCCGGTCCCCGCCGTGCTGGTGGAGCGGCACGTGCCGGCGGGCTCGCCCGGAGCGGAGATCGACCGGGTCAGCTCGGCCCATGCGGACGGCGCCGCCGCCGGCGTGCGCCACCTGGCGGCCCTCGGCCATCGCCGCGTGGCCCTGCTGTCCCGCGCCACGCACACCTCGCCCGCCCTGCGGCAGGGGTACCGCGCCGCGGTCGGGTCCCTCGGGCTGCCCGAGCACGACCTCTCCCCGGCCGGAGGGCCGGGGCCGGGCGGGGCCGACGACTTCGAGCGGCGCCTCGACCGGCTGCTCGACCTCGCTTGCGCGGGCGAGGTGCGCGCCGCTCTCGTACACCCCGACTCCGCCGCGATCGTCCTGCTCCAGCGGCTGACCGAGCGGGGCCTGCGCGTGCCGCAGGAGTTCTCGATCGTCTGCTACGACGACGAGTTGGCGACGCTGGCGGACGTTCCGCTGACTTCGGTCGGACCCGTGAAGGGCGCGGTCGGCGAAGCAGCGCTGAACCTGCTGCTGCGCCGGCTGGAGAACCCCGGGGCCGAGAGTTCGCACGTCGCGCTGCTGCCGCGGCTGAAGGTGCGCAGCTCCTGCGGCGCCCCCTCCCCCGTCGCGGACGGGACCCGGCTCCGCGGCCGGCCGGCCCGAACGGCGGGTCGCTGACCCGGACGGCGGCGCGGTGACCGATCGGCGGCCCGGTGACCCGAACGGCCGCCCGGTGACCGCTTCTTGACCGAATGGGAGCGGAGCATTGACTTCCGGTCACCGGAATCGAAGTCTGGCCGACCAGCGAGACCAACGCCGCACCGGATACCGCCGCACCAGATTGGTTCCTCCATGACTTCTTCCGCCTGGCCCCGTCGTACCTTCCTGCATGCGGCAGGGGGAAGCGCCCTCGCGCTGGGGCTCACGGGATGGACCTCCCTCCCGGCCACTGCGGCCGGGGCGGCCGCCACCGGCGAGGAGTTCGCCGCCCTGCGCGCGAAGTGGCGGAACCTGATCCTGGGCACCGGATTCAGTCCGACGGCCGAACCCTTCAGAACGCTGCTCGCCAACCTCGGTGCCACGGCCCGGGGTTACCTCTCGACGATGGCCCCCGCCGTCGGCTCCCTGTGGCCCGGTGTGATCTGGGCCGACCCGGATCCGGATCTCGACGCGGAGTCGTACGCCTTCTCGGCCCGCATGAACGACAGCTACACCAGGCTGAACGTCATGGCCCAGGCCTTCTGCCAGCCCGGAACCGGACTCACCGGCGACACCGCCCTGCTCGAAGCGGTCATCACCGGACTCGAGCACCTCCATGACCAGGTCTACAACCCGGCCACCGTCCCGTACGGCAACTGGTGGAACTGGCAGATCGGCGCCCCGCAGGCCCTCATGGACACCTGCGTACTGATCCACGACCACCTGACGCAGGACCAGAAGACCCGCTTCTGCGCGGCCGTGGACCACTTCCTGCCCGATTCGGCCGTGGCCGCGTACACCGGAACCAGCACCGGCGCGAACCGTGTCGACCTGTGCCGCGGCATCATCCTGCGCGGGGTCGTCGGAGAGAACCCTGACAAGATCGCCCTGGCAGCCCGGGCCCTGACGCCCGTCTTCCCGTACGTCACCTCCGGCGACGGCTTCTACACCGACGGCTCCTTCATCCAGCACACCTCCGTCCCGTACATCGGCGGCTACGGCTCGGTGCTGCACGACGGCGTGGGCCGCATCCTCGCGCTGCTGCGCGGATCCGCCTGGCAGCTGAACGACCCCAACACCCAGCTCTTCCTCGACACCGTGGAATCGGCCGTCGCACCGTTCATCTACAACGGCCTGATGATGGACAACGTCTCCTCCCGGGGCATCAGCCGGCAGGGCGGCAGCGACCACCTGCGCGCCCACGGCCTCCTCGCCACCCTCGTCCTTCTCGGTCAGGGCGCCTCCCCCGAGGAGAACGCGCGGTGGCGCGCCATGGTCAAGGGCTGGCTCCGGCGCGACTACCACTACCCCGCCCTCAAGAACCCCGGCCTGAGCCTGATCCGGGCCTCGCTGCTGCAGGGCCTGCAGGACGACACCTCGGTCACCGCGGCTCCCGAGCCCGTCGGGCACCGGCTCTTCCACAACATGGACCGGGTCACCCACCGGCGCCGCGGCTGGGCGGCCTCGGTCAGCATGGCGTCGAACCGCATCGCACACTACGAGTTCGGCAACGGCGAGCACGCCCGCGGCTACCACACGGGCGCCGGCTGGCTGTCCTGGTGGGGCAGCGACTTCGGCCTGGAGCAGTACTCCGACGCGTACTGGCCCACGGTCGACCCGTACCGGCTGCCCGGCATCACCGCGTCCCGCAAGCCCCTCGCGGACGGGCAGGGCGGCAACTGGGGCAGCCCCCGTCCGGACGCGGCCTGGGTCGGCGGCACCACCGACGGCGAGTTCGGCGCCACGGGCCAGCACCTCAAGGGCCTGGCCGGCACGATGAGCGCCAAGAAGTCCTGGTTCTGGCTGGACGACTCCATCGTCTGTCTCGGAGCCGGCATCGGCTCCACCGACGGGTTCCCCGTCGAGACCACCATCGACAACCGACACCTCGGAACCACCGGCGCCCCCGCCCTGACCGTCAACGGCAGGCCGCAGCCGGCCACGCAGGGCTGGACGGCCACCTTCGAGGACGCCGAGTGGGCGCACATCGAAGGCCAGGCAGGCTACGTCTTCCCCGCCGGGGCCAGGCTCGGCGCCGTACGCGAGGAACGCACCGGCGCCTGGAAGGACATCAACACCGGCGGCTCCGCCGACCCGATCACCCGCCGCTACCTCACCCTGTTCACCGACCACGGCACGGACCCCTCCGACGCCGGCTACGCCTACGTCCTCCTGCCGGGCGCCGGCATACGGACGACCGAGCAGCGCTCCCGCGACCGGGGCCGGCTGAAGATCCTCGCCAACACCGCCGACCAGCAGGGCGTCCGCGTCGCCAAGCTCGGCTTCACGGCCGTCAACTTCTGGTCGCCGGGCACCGTGGACAAGATCACCACGAACGCCCCCGCCTCCGTCCTGATCCGGGAGAACCGGAACGGAACCGCGACCGTCGTCGTCTCGGACCCCGCCCGGCAGGCGACCTCGCTGGAGGTCCGGTGGAACCGCCGCGTCTCCAAGGTCCTCTCCAAGCCGTCCACCGTCACCGGGGCCACCACCGGCGATGCGCTGACCCTCACGTTCGGCGACCTCACGGCCCAGGCCGGGGGGCCGCAGTCCATCACGGTCCGACTCGGCTGAACCGCCCGGTGGAGGGGCCCTCCACCGTCGGGTTGACAACGTTGCCAGCCCGGCCCTCACCCACTCCCCCGCGCCCCACTCCCCCCCACTCCCCCCACTCCCAGGAGGACAGCATGCAGCGAAGCAACGTCCGACTCATCGCCCCCACCGCCCTGGCCGCCGCACTCACCTTCGCCACGACATCACCCGCGCACGCCGCGGTCGAGTGGGACGGCGACGCGGACAACGCAGGGACCGCCGTCTTCGCCACGGTCGTGTGCGACGACCCGTCCTACGTCTACCAGCCCGACTGGAACGACGGCCGCGGCAAGATCTTCGCGTTCACCAAACCGGCGGGCTCCGAACGCTGCGAAGGCCTCGGCATCGCCGGCCGGACCCTCACGGAGGGCAGGACGTACTGGTTCGGCTGGGAGTCCATGACCAAGACGGGGAACGCGCAGACCGTCTTCCAGTGGAAATCGTGGGGCACCGATGCGGAGCAGGACCAGAACTACCCCGTGCTGATGAAGGTGGAGGACAGCCTGCTGAAGATCTGGTACGTCGCACCGGGCGAGGAATGGATCGCCGCCGGAAGCGTCCCCTGGCCCCCGGGCACCTGGAACAAGATCGAGCTGGGCATCAACGCCCGGTCGTCCACCAGCGGTTCCTTCGCCCTCTACGTCAACGGCCGGCTGGTGGCCGACCGACAGGACGCACGGACCTGGGACCTCAAGGGCAACGTGCCCCGCTGGGGAACCTACGGCTCGACCATCACCGGCGTCGAGTCGGTCAACTGGGTGGACGGACTGAAGATGGGCACCACGCGCGAAGACGTCGACTAGGTCGTATCTGCGCGGACTTCCGTGTCGGGTCGCCGGGCGGACATCAGCCCCGCAGCGGGCCCTCACCGAACGCCGTGTTCGGCACGTACAGTTCGCCGACCTTGGCCATCTGCTCGTCGAGGAAGGCGTCGTAGCCGCTCTGGACGGCTGCGTCGGCGCCGAGGCGACGTCGCCAGGCGTCGAATCCGGCGACGTCGTTGGACCGCAGGAACCGGTACATGGCCTGGAGTTCGGAGGGCTTGTCCCGCCACAGGTACTCGTAGAAGGTGCCGGCGTAGTCGTAGAACCGGAAGCCGTCCCCTGCGTAGGTCGCGTGGAGGAGTTGGCCCACGGTCATCCGCGGGCCGCCGGTCGCCGGCGGCGACGTGGCCGGTACCTGGTACACCAACTCCGCCCAGAGCACGCTGATCGGCCCCACCGTCGGGTCCAGCTTCCCGGGCAACGACTACGCGCTGGTCCGCTACGACAACGCCTCGCTCAGCCACCCCGGCGGTTTCACCGCCGCCAACGCCTACGTGGGCGAGCCCGTCAAGCGGAGCGGGTCCACCACCGGCACGAAGAGCGGTACGGTCACGGCCCTGAACGCCACCGTCCACTACAGCGGCGGCGGCACGGTGCGCGGCATGATCCAGACCAACGTGTGCGCGGAGCCGGGCGACTCGGGCGGCGCCCTGTACGACGGCACGAAGGCGCTGGGCATCACCTCCGGCGGCAGCGGCAACTGCTCGGTCGGCGGCACGACGTTCTACCAGCCGGTGCCCGAGGCCCTCGCCAAGTACCGGGTATCCCTCCTCTGAGACCAGCCGGCACCACCCCGGGGACCCCTTCCCTCAGCAGCCCGGAAGGTGCCCGCCCCGGAGCCACACCCGGGGCGGGCACCCGTGCGCCCCGAAACCGACTGCGGTCGGCCCGGATCGAATCCACCCCACGTCGCGGATGGCGCGCACCACTGCCCGTTCCGGGGCCGGCCACCTCACGAACCCGCACTCGCCCGGCGCTCATCGGCTCGCGGTACCCGGGTCGGGGGGATCGAGGCGTTCCGTAGGGCCGGCGAAGGACAGGAAGAGGGTCCGGGTGGCGAGCAGCCAGCTTCCGTCCACCTTGCGGAACGTGTCTTCGTAGTGGCCCACTTGTGTCGGGGGCCGGGGTGGCACCAGGCCCCCGGAGTAGCCGTCGACGCGGTACGTGGAGAAGTAGGCGGTGGCGGTGGCCGTGTCCGGGGAGGTCACGGTGACCAGGATGTTGGTGCACATACGACGCGACAGCCGGTCCTCGGGCCGGGCGCCGAAGTAGTCGCGAAGGGCCTCGCGGCCCGTTATGCGGCGATCCCCGGCGGGCCACTGCCAGGTCCCGTCCGGCGTGAACAGCTCCGCCACCGAGCTCGGGGTCCCGAGGTCGAGCCGGTGGACGAACTCGATGATCAGTCGCTCACAGGCCCGCTCGGCCAGCAGACGTTCCATGGGGTCCGGAGTGGTCTCAACATTCATGATCAACTCTTAGCAGGCCCTCGGGCGGAAGCGAAGGTTCCCGGAACGGGCCGGCTTCACCTCCGAGGCGGACGCTCCGGATGGCCTCGTGGCCCGGCCGGAAGGGGTGTCTATGCTCTGCGCCTATACCGACGCCCGGGGGTCCCCATGTCCAACGATCGCTCCGCCACCTACTACGCCAGCCTGTTCTCCATGGCCATGCTCACCGCGCTCGGCGGTGTGTGCGTGTTCTTCGGGGCCGTCCTCGACCTATGGTGGTTCTACGCGCTGGCCGTCCCCTCTGCCTGCGGGGTGCTCGGTACCGGCGTCTACGAGTGGCTGAAGAGGCCGAGCCGCGTCCGAGCCCGGGAGACCGGGGACGCGTAGGCCCCCGCTGACCGCTGCAAGCCGGTACCGGATGGCGTAGCGCCTCTGGCCCTCGTTGCGGACTTCGACCAGCATGGGCACAGCGGGACCGGCGGACGAGATGGGCACGCATGCGCGCCACTGAGGGCAACCAGGATTACCCCTTCGCTGTCACCAACACGGCCGCGGCACTGCTGGACGGTGCCGGGACCGTCGTCGCCTGGACACCTGTCGCCGAAGCCCTCCTGGAGCGCCGGTCCGCCGACGTGTGCGGACGGCCGGCACGGGAGCTCCTGGCAGACCCGAGCGGCTGGGCAGCGGTTCTGGCTCAGGGGCGAGAGGGGCGAGAGGGGCGAGGCGGAAGAGGGGCCGGGTGGGAGGGCAGGGCCGTGCTGCGGCACGGGGCGGGAGGCGAGGTGGAGATCGGCTTCCGCGTCGTTCCGCTGAACGACGGCGCGCCGGGGGACCAGGGCCGCTGCCTCGTGCTCGGCGCACCCCTGGAGCTCGTCACCCGCTGGCGGCAGGACCACGCCTTCACGCACGAACTGTTCCTGCAGGGCCGCGTGGGCCTGGCCGTCTTCGACGCGGACCTGCGCCTGCTCCGGACGAACACGCACCTGTTGCCGTACACCGGGGTGCCCGTCGACCTGAAGGGCCGGCGCCTCGCCGACTTCCTGTGGGCCGAGGACGCGCGGATCATCGACGACCGGCTGCGGGAGGTGCTGCGCAGCGGAAGCCCCCTGATCGGTTTCAACGCGACCGCGCGCACCTTGGACGACTCGAGGGGCGGCCGGGTCGTGACCATCCAGGCGTTCCGGCTGCAGGAACCCGACGCACGTCCGATGGGTGTGGCGGCGGTTTTCACGGACGTCACCGACCACGAGCGGTCGCGCGGGCGCCTGGACCTGCTGTACCGCGCTACGGGCGCGCTGGGCGGTTCGCTGTCCGTCCTGCGCACCGTCGAGGACCTGGTCAAGATCCTGGCGCCCGCGTTCGCCGATTGTGCCGCGGTCGATCTCGCGGAGACCGTCCTGACCGGCGGCGAGCCGGCCGCTGACGGGCATCCCGCGCCGCCACTCATCCGGATGGCCGTCGCCGGAGCGGACGCGGACGTGCTGCGTACGGGTACGGCCCGCTTCGCCGCTCCCCTCGCGGCGGGCGTGCCCGAGCCGGGCGTACCCAAGGCCGGCGTGCCCGAGGCGGGCGTGCCCAAGGCCGGCGGACCCGCGGTGCGGGAGTGCCGGGGAGAACTGGTCACCGGCCTCGGAACCCGCCCCACCGCGCCCCTGAGCGACGCCGCCCCGGAGTGGGCCGCGGCCGTACCCGGTGCGCATTCGGCGATGACGGCGCCGTTGTCCGTACGGGGCATCGGGTTCGGAAGGATCACGCTCTGGCGCACCGGGAACGCTCGCCCGCTGGACGAGGACGACCTGGTGCTCCTGGAGGAGATCGCCGCCCGGGCGGCCGTCGCCGTGGACAACGCGCGGCGGTACACCAAGGAGCGCCGCACTGCCGTGGGCCTGCAGCGCAGCCTCCTGCCGCCGGCCACCTCGGAAACGCCCGCGCTGGAGGCCGCCGGCCTCTACCTTCCCGCCGACGCGGACAGCGGAGTGGGCGGCGACTGGTTCGACGTCATCCCCCTGTCGTCGGCCCGGGTCGCCCTGGTGGTCGGGGACGTCGCCGGTCACGGGCTGCACGCCACGGCCATGATGGGGCGCCTGCGCAGCGCCGTACGCGCGATGGCGGACCTGGAACTGGAGCCCGAGGAACTGCTGGCGCACGTCGACGACATGGTCCTGCAGGTCGCCGCCGAGGCGGAGAGCGACGACTCGGAGGACGGCGAGGCGGGTACGCCGCTGCGCGGCGGACCGGCCGGTGCCACCTGCCTGTACGCCGTCTACGACCCGGTCACCCGCAGGTGCGTCATGGCGAGCGCCGGGCACCCGCCGCCGGCCGTGGTCGGCCCGGACGGAACCGTGGAGTACGTCGAGCTGAGCCCCGGGCCGCCCCTGGGGGTCGGCGGCTGGCCCTTCGAGCCGGTCGAACGGGATCTGCCTCCGGGGAGCGTCCTCGCCCTGTACACCGACGGCCTGATCGAACGCGGAGCGGGGGACATCGACCAGGGAATGCGCGACCTGGCGGACCGCCTGCTGCGCGCGGACGTACTGGGCCGGCCGCTGCGCGAGGCCCGGCACGACATCGTGGAGGGGTTGCCACCGGGCCGGCTGAAGGACGACGTCACCCTCCTGCTGGCCCGTACCCGGGTGGTGGACGACGCCTCCGTCGCGACATGGGTGCTCGCCGCCGACCCGGCGGTCGTCGGCGACGCGCGCCATCTCGTCCTGGAGCAGCTGACCGCCTGGGACCTCGACGAGCTCGCCTTCAGCACGGAGCTCATCGTCAGCGAGCTGGTCACCAACTCCATTCGGCACGCCGGCGGCGAGGTCCGGCTCCGGCTGATCCGGGCGGACACCCTGACGTGCGAGGTCTCGGACTCCAGCAACACCCAGCCGAGGATGCGGCGTGCGAGGAGCCACGAGGAAGGCGGGCGCGGCCTGTACATCGTCGCCCAGCTCTCGCACCGCTGGGGCAGCCGCTACACGGTGGGGGGCAAGACCGTCTGGTCCGAACAGGCCCTGCCCCCCGTTTGACGGGCCGGTCGCTACGGAGCGGCCGCTACCGGCATGACGTGGCCGAGCAGGCCCTCCTTCACGTAAGGCCCTTCACAGTCGGCCCTGTTGGAGACGAAGTGGTCGAACACGGAGGGTGCGTAGCACCGGTAGAGGGGCACCGAGCCCGGGACCGCGCCGGTGTACACGTATCCGATCGCACCGAGGGGCTGTTGGCCCTCGCATCCCGGGTCGCGGGTCAGCAGCGAGTGGTTCGCCACCTTGCACTCGTAGAGCCGGACCGTGCCGGGCGCGGGGTCCCGCAGCACCTTCCACACCCCCTCGTGGGTGAACCCGGCGGGCAGGGAGCGTGAGGAGGCGAGGTGCCCGGCGTGGGGGCGGTGGCCGCGGACCAGCGGTACGTACGGGGTGGTGTGGCCGTCGGCTCCCTCCCAGGTGCGCAGGTACCCCTCGGCTCCCCGCATGAGCTCGTCCACCACGTCCTGGCCGCCGGTGACCCGGATGTCCTCGATCCAGTCGGGTACGAGGCCGTAGTGGGTGCCGCCGCCGTCGGTGTTGACGTCCCAGACGCGCGAGCCGGTGACCTGCCGGTCGAGGACCGAGCCGCCGTTGGGGCTGCGGAAGGGGTAGCGGACGGGGTTGCCGGCCGCGGCCCGGGGGCCGGGGAGCCAGGCGAAGCCGTTCATGTCGGTGCCGATCCCGTACCCGGCACCGTACTTGGCGCGCAGGGCGGCGTGCCTGCGCGCCTCGGCGGTGAACGCGGGCGCCTCGTACATGTGGCCCGTGATGAAGCCGCCCAGGCGGTAGACCCGCTCGGTCCAGTTGTCGTCCATCCAGCCGTGGGTGGACAGAACGCCGGAGTAGCGTTCGGTTTCGAGGACGCGCAGCGCCTGGTTGGCCGCCTTGACGCTCATGTGGTCGATTTCCAGCATCATGTTGCGCTTGGTCATGCCCAGCACCGCGTACTCGCCCAGCGCGGTCAGGCCCCGGCGGTTGCACTGTGCGGCAGCGGCCTGCAAGGGGGCTCCGTACTGCGGCAGTTCGACCCCTTCCGGCAGGGCGCCCCGGATCCGGGCCTGCGCCTGCGCCTCGGAGGTGCCGGTGTCCCCGGCCGTCGCAGCGGCGGCGCCCGCCTCCGCATGGCCCGACCCGTGGCCCGCGGCGGCCAGGCCGAAGCCGATCGGGTTGTCGTGCTCGGCGCCGGGGCAGGGCTCCGTGCTCCAGAAGGTGCCCGTCGACAGGAACTGGCCGACGTTGATGGCCATGCCCTGGGTGCCCGAGTCGAACCGGACGCCGCACAGGGCGTTGTCGAACTTGTGACACAGGAACATGCTGCGCACGCCCAGCCGGTGCAGTTCGTCGAGGCCGCGGTCGATGTCGGCCATGGTGCAGCGGGCGCCGTCCAGCACCTGCTTGCAGCCGAACGGTTCGGAGGTCTCCACCCCGAGGACGACGGCGAGCTTGCCCTCCTGGATGACCTTGCGGGCCTGGTCGGGCTCGGTGACGACCCGGAACCAGCCCTTGCCGGCGCCGCCGTACATGGCGTCGACGTGGTCCTGGAGTTCGTACGTCTTCTGGATCTGGAGCCTGATCGCGGTCATCTCGTCGCAGCCGCGGTCCTTGAAGAAGTAGAGGGAGCAGATGACGCCGTTGGTGACCATGTCGTTCACCAGGATCCGCTGGCCGCCCCGCCAGGCCCGCTCCACCCAGGCGTAGTACGTCTGCTGGTGGGTGGCGGAGTCGTGGGCCGGCCAGTCGCGGAACGTCGGCCAGCCGGTCGGGTCGTGCCGCCCGTCACCGCCCTTGGTGATCATGTCGAAGAGGGCGAGGACGCCGTTGGGGTAGTGCTCGGGGCAGTCCTTGAGGGCGTCCGCCGCCCCCGCCGGAGAGAAGACCTTTCCGCAGACCAGGCGGCCTCCGAAGCCCTCGTCGGACATCAGGTGCACGTGCCCGTCGACGTATCCGCGGACCCGGCCCTGGGCGTCCGTCCCGGTGAACGGCTCCCCCGTGACGTTGACCTGCGAGTCGGGTGCCGGGCGCGCCACGGGCTCCCACCACTGCGGGCCCGCCGCCGCGCCGGCGGTCGAGGGGCCGAGCAGCAGGGCGACCAGCGCGAGGACCAGGCCGGTTAACAGGTACCGGCTTCGCCCGAGGGCTCTTCGTCGGTTCATCCCCATCCCTTTCTCCTTCATGATGCGTTCATGACATGGCACGGCAAGGGCACGGCAAGAGCACGGCAAGGGCACCGCACAGGCAGGGCGGGGGCATGACAGGAGCGCGGACCGGGGCCGAAGGCCGACCTTAGGAGCTGCCCGCGGCGCCGTCATTCACCCCGGCGGCCAAGGCGTTGACTCTCCGGACCGGCACCGGCTTCGTCCCGCAGGCGGTGTTGACGGGGATGGTGCACGCGCATTGACTGACCGGCGTGTCAGCCAACGAGCCGCCCTTCGTCACCGCGTGCTACGCCCTCGCCGCTCTCAGCGCCACGGCGGAGGGCGCCGGCGATCCGGCTCCCCGGGCCTCGCCCACGGAGGGGCCGGACTTCGGCGAGGTGCGCGCGCTGTGGGACGAAGTGCTCGGCGCCGTGGGCGCCGGCCCGCACACCGGGCTCCTCGTGGGCGACCGCATCAGGCCCGAGGGCCTGCACATCCTGGGCCACCTCGTCCTCACCTGCGCCAGCCTCGCGGACGCCGCACGGGCGGCCGAGCGCTACCACCCCCTGGTGAGCCGGTCGGGCAGGGTGACCCTGCACCGCCAGGGCGGCGTCGGCCGGGTCTGCTTCCGGCCGGCCGCCGACCCGGCGGCCATGCACCCCCAGCGGGTGGAGGCGATCGTCAGCAGCATGGTGCGGGCGGGCCGCTGGATCGCCGGCGACGGCTGGGCGCCCGTGGCCGTGTCGTTCGCCCACCCCCGCAGGGGCTCGGCGGAGCCCTACGCCCACGTCCTCGGCTGCCCCGTCGCCTTCGACGCCCCGGAGACCGCGATCACGGTCGCCGGCGAGGACCTCGACCGGCGCCGCCCCCTCTACGACCCGGCGCTCAACGCCCTGCACCGGGCGTACGCCGACCGGCTCCTGCACCGGCTGTCGGCGGCGGTGCCCGTCGCCGAGCGGGTACGGCAGTGGCTGGAGGGCGCCGCGCTCGCGGACGCGGGCATCGAGGGGCCCGCGTCGGAGCTCAGCCTCAGTGTCCGGACCCTGCGCAGGGCCCTGCACGCGGAGGGCACGTCGTGGCGCGCGCTCCTCGACACCTCCCGCCACGGCCGGGCCGGGCGGCTGCTGGAGACCACCGACCTGCCGCTGGACCGGATAGCGCCGCTCGTCGGCCTGAGCGGCGCGACGGCCCTGGTCCGCGCCTTCAACCGGTGGGAGGGCATGCCTCCGGGGGTGTACAGGAGCCGGTACCGGCCCGCGTCCGCGGATCGCGAAGTGGCCGGCCCCGGGTGAGGAGGGTCACCGCGGGCGGCTCCCCGCAGGACCGTCCGCGTTGCTAGATTGTCCGGCGGCCGACGCGAGACCCGAGGCCCCGGACGAGATGCGCCGTACCCGGTTACGCACGACGACGCGCGAGGTGCCGCACGAGCGGCGCCTTCCGCTGTCCGCACCCGGGCAGCGTCCTCGTCGAGCAAGATGGGCCGTACGCCATGACCGTGCCACTCACCCGCAGCCTGTACCGGACGACCGCGCACGCCGCCGGGGGCCGTACCGGATCCGTCCGCACCGACGACGGGCGCCTGGACGTCCGGCTGGCCCCGCCGCGCAAGAAGGTCCCGGGCACCACCAACCCCGAGCAGCTGTTCGCGGCCGGTTTCGCCGCCTGCTTCACCTCCGCGCTCGCGGAGGTCGCCGCCGAGTTCGGGGCGGACGCCTCCGCCGCGCGCGTGGCGTGCGAAGTGCAGCTCGGCACCACGGACACGCCCGCCGGCTACGGCCTCGCGGTGGCCCTCACCGTCAGCCTGCCCGGGTGGCGGGCGGCGGACCTCCAGCCGCTGCTGCACCGGGCGGACGCGGTCTGCCCCTACTCTCAGGCCGTGCGCGGCAACGTACCGCTGACGCTCCTGGCCCTGGACGACCCCGCTTCCGCCGACGGGGCCTGAGCAGCCGGTACGGTGACCGCATGAGCGGATCCCGGCGCCTCGTGCGCACCTGGGAGGTCTTCCCCGGCTCGGGTTACTCGACCGCCTGGGTCGACCTCACCCAGGGCGCCTTGACCGCGCGCGGGCGCTCCGTCGGTCTGGACCCCGAGCCGTACTGGCTGGCGTACACCCTCGAAACCGTCGACGGCTACGTGACCTCGCGCCTCCACGTGACGGTCGAGACGGCGGCGTCGGCCCGGGAGCTGGACCTGCGGGGCGACCGCGGACGCTGGACGGTGGACGGCGCGTACCGCCCCGATCTCGACGGCGCCCTCGACTGCGACCTGGGCCTCTGCCCGCTGACCAACACCATGCCCGTGCTCCGCCACGGCCTGCACCGGCGGCCCGGAACCGGACCGCACCACTTCCTCATGGCCTGGGTCTCGGTCCCGGACCTCGCCGTCAGCGCGAACCGGCAGACGTACACGCCTCTCGCGCGCACCGAGCACGGCGCACGCGTGCGCTACGAGTCCGACGGCTTCCGCGCGGACGTCGGCTTCGACGACGACGGCCTGGTCCTGGACTACCCGTCCCTGGCGGCCCCGCTCACAGCATGACGTGCTTGACCTGGGTGTAGTCCAGGAGGCCGGACAGGGAGAGGTCGCTGCCGTAGCCGGAGTGCTTGACTCCGCCGTGGGGCATCTCGGAGACCGTGGTGCCGTGGGTGTTCACCCAGACGATGCCGGTGTGCAGGACGCGGGTGGCGTGCATCGCGTGGTCGTGGTCGGTGGTCCACACGCTCGCGGCCAGGCCGAAGCGGACTCCGTTGGCGAGGTGCAGGGCCTCGGCCTCGTCCGCGAAGGACTGGACCGTCACGACGGGTCCGAAGATCTCCTCCTGCACGATCTCGTCGTCCTGGCGGACGCCCGCGACCACGGTGGGTTCGTGGAAGAAGCCGGGGCGCGGGAGCCGGCTGCCGCCGGTGACGATCGCGGCGTGGGACGGCAGGCGGTCCAGCAGTCCCTGCACGGAGGCCAGTTGGGTGGTGTTGTTGAGGGGGCCGAAGTCGGCGCCCGCGCGGAGCCCGGCCGCCTCGGCGGCGAAGGCATTGAGGAACGCGTCGTGGATCCGGCGGTGGACCAGGAACCGGGTGGGCGCGGTGCAGTCCTGGCCGGCGTTGTAGTAGGCGACCTCGGCGAGGGCGGCGGCGGTGGCCTTCACGTCCACGTCCTCGTGGACGATGACGGGCGCGTTCCCGCCGAGTTCCAGGTGGACCCGTTTGAGGCCGGCCGCGGCGGCCGCCGCGATCTCCTGTCCGGCCCGGACGCTGCCGGTGACGGCGATCAGGGCGACCGCCGGATGGGCGGTGAGGGCGCGGCCGGTGTCGCGGTCTCCGCAGACGACGTTGAGCACGCCCGGCGGCAGGTGCTGCGCGGCGATCCGGGCCAGGAGCACGGACGAGGAGGGGGTGGTGTCGGCGGGCTTGAGCACGGTGGTGTTTCCGGCGGCGATGGCCGGAGCGATCTTCCACGCGGCCATCATCAGCGGGTAGTTCCAGGGGGTGATCTGGGCGCAGACCCCGACCGGTTCGCGGCGCAGCAGGGAGGTGCGGCCCTCGGTGTACTCGGCCGCGGCGGCACCGGGGAGGTTCCGGGCGGCTCCGGCGAAGTAGCGGAAGGTGTCGGCGATCCCGGGCAGTTCGTCGTCCCGGAACTGCCCGGCGGGCTTGCCGGTGTCCCCGGTCTCGGCGGCGGTGAAGGCCTCCGCGTGCGCCTCGACGGCATCGGCGATGCCGAGGAGGGCGCGCTGCCGCTCCGCCGGCGTGGTGGTGGACCAGTGCCCGTACGCGGCCGCCGCGGCGAAGCAGGCCGCGTCCGTGTCGGCGGGGCCCGAGCGGGGGGCGTGGCGGTGCACGCGACCGGTGGCGGGATCGGTGAGGGCCATGGTCGCGCCCGAGGCGGCCGGCTGGTCCACTCCCCCGATGTGGTTGCGCAGGGGCGGCCCGACGAGGTCGTGCGGGGGTTCCACAAGGTCGTGCGGGGTGTCAGCCACGGCGCAACGCCTCCTCGGCGGCGGCGCGTCCGGTGCGGACGGCGCCTTCCATGTAGCCGGCCACCCACTGGTCGGATCCGCAGACGTAGAAGGGGGGTTCGTGGGTGCCGTGCCGGGGGCCGACGGCCATGACGTCTCCGGGTGTCCACTGGGTGACGTACCCCTGGGTCCACGGGTCGGTGCCCCACATGCGGGTGAACGTGGCGAGCGGCCGGTGCGCCTCGTCGCCGTAGAGGCGCGCGATGTCGGCCAGCAGTTCGGCGGTGCGCAGGGGGGCGGGCATGCCGAGGAGGACTCCGTAGCGTTCGGGCGGGACGAGGGCGGAGAGGATGCCCTCGCTCTGCGACCAGGTGCTGCCGAGGACGCCTTCGCTTTCGGAGAGGCCGCTGAGGCCCCGGTCGCGCCAGAAGGGTCTGGTGTACGCGGCGGTGAACTTGGCGGCGAGGGCGTGGCGTTGGCGGTGCAGGGAGGAGAGCCGCTCGTCGGACACCCCGGTGACGGCGACCGCGCGGAGCGGGCCGGCCGGGAGGGCGCTGACCACGGCGGCGGCGGTGAGGGTTTCGCCGCCGGCCAGGCGTACGGAGCTGCGGCCGGGCCGCCGTACCGCGATCTCCTCGACCGGTGAGCCCGTACGGATCCGGCCGCCGAGGGACTCGGCCATGCGCAGGGCCACGGTCGCCGAGCCCTCGGCCACGCGCAGGCCCTCCCACGCGTCGTACTCGTAGTGGCCGGTGCCGGGTACGGCGGCGTGTTTGCGGAGGGCAGCGAGCAGGGAGGTCCGTTCGCAGGAGCCGTCGGCGAGGGCGAGTTGGCCGATCTCCCACAGGCGTACGACGGCCGGGGTGGCGCCCTGGGCGCGGAGCCAGTCACCGACGGACAGCCGGTCGAGGTGCACGGCTTCGGGATGGGACCAGGGGTCGGCCGGGTCGACGGTGGCCGCGAGCCCCGTGAAGGCGGCGGTGACCTTGGCGTGGCAGGCGTCGTCGCCGGGGCCGAACCAGTGGGGCGGGTCCGTGGCACTGACTCCTTCGGGGGTGGCGCGGACGAGGGCGCCGGGCTCGGCGACGTAGCTGGGAACCAGGGTGAGGCCCAGTTCCGCGGCCAGGGCGGTGTAGGCGGTGTGGGCCCGGCCCACCACTTCCCCGCCGAGCTGGACCAGCCGGCCGTCGGGGAGGGTGGTCTGCTCGACGCGTCCGCCGACGCGGTCGCGGGCCTCGACGACGAGGACGTCGGCCCCGCCCGCGGCCAGGTCGCGCGCGGCGGCGAGACCTGCCAGTCCGGCGCCGAGCACGATGACGTCGTGGTTCATGGGTGTGCTTCCTTCGGTCGGTGTCCGTGTCGGTGCCGGAGCCGGACGGCAGCGGGGGCGGGGGGGTGGGTTGCGGGGGGCCGGAACCATTGGGGACCCGTCAGTCGAGGACCAGGCAGTGTTCGGGGTTCCAGCCGATCTCGACCCGCTCTCCGCCGCTCCAGCGGTCCTCCATGCGGGAGCGGACGGTGTTCTGCTCCAGGACGGACACGGTGACGCCCGGGGCCAGTTCGATGAGGTAGGTGGTGGTCGGGCCGGAGTAGACGGTCTCCCGTACGACTCCGCTGACCTGGGCCATGCCCGGTTCGAAGCCGGAGAGCCAGATCTTCTCGGGGCGGATCGAGAGGCTGACCCGGCTGCCGTCGGGGACGCCGGACCGGGGACCGACGGGCAGGGCGGGACCCTGGTCGAGGAGGACGCGGCCGGAGCGGTAGGTCCCCGGGACCAGGTTGGAGGTGCCCATGAAGGAGGCGACGAAGCTGCTCGTGGGGCGTTCGTACACGTCCTCCGGGGTGCCGCACTGCTCGATGCGGCCCTCGTTCATGACGGCGAGGCGGTCCGACATGGTCAGGGCCTCGTCCTGGTCGTGGGTGACGAAGACGAAGGTGATGCCGACTTCCCGCTGGATCTGCTTGAGCTCGACCTGCATCCTGCGGCGCAGTTTCAGGTCGAGGGCGGCCAGCGGCTCGTCCAGGAGCAGGACTTGGGGCCGGTTGACCAGGGCGCGGGCGAGGGCGACGCGCTGGCGCTGGCCGCCGGAGAGCGTGGGCGGTTTGCGGCCGGCCAGTTCCCCGAGCTGTACGAGGTCCAGCATGTCGCCGACCCGTTGGCGGATCTCGGCGCGGGGAACGCCGCTGCGCTTGAGGCCGAAGGCCACGTTGTCGGCGAGCGAGAGGTGGTCGAAGAGGGCGTAGCTCTGGAAGACGGTGTTGACGTTGCGCTTGTTGGGCGGCAGCCCCGTGACGTCCTCGCCGTCGAGCAGGACGCTGCCCTCCGTGGGGTCGATGAAGCCTCCGGTCATGCGCAGCAGGGTGGTCTTGCCGCAGCCGGACGGGCCGAGGAGGGAGAAGAACTCGCCCGGGGCGATGTCGAGGGTGACGTCGTGGACGGCGTAGGCGTCCGTGTTGCGGTACTGCTTGGCGACCCGGTCGAGGCGGACGGCGGGGTGCGCGTCCACTGGCGGGTCGGGGTTCGGGTGCTGCATGGGTGTCACTTCCCCGGGAGGAGGTCGAGGCCGCCACGGCGGCCGAAGAGGCGCGGGATGGCGAGGGCGAACGCGATGAGGGCGATGGAGCCGACGAGCATCAGGGTGCCGACGGCGTTGATGGTGGGCTGGACGCCGAACCTGATCGCCGAGTAGATGCGGACGGAGAGCGGCTGCGGGTCGACGCCGGTGGTGAAGTAGGCGAGGACGAAGTCGTCGAAGACCAGCGCGAAGATCAGTACCCCGGACGCGAGGATGCCGGGGAGCAGCGCGGGCAGGGTCACCAGCCGCAGGGCCTGTCGGCGGGTGGCTCCGAGGTCCATCGCCGCCTCCTCGACCTCCGGGTTGAGGGCGGCGATGCGGGAACGCAGGATGACCGTGACGTAGGAGATGGAGAAGGTGATCTCGGCGAGCATCACGGTGGTGGTGGACAGGGTGATGCCGAGGCCCTTGAAGAGCATCATCGCGGCGACGCCGGTGACGATCTCCGGGGTGATCAGCGGTACGAGCATGACCAGGCCCGCGAAGGAGCCGAGCCGGCCGCGGCCGCGGACCAGTCCGAGGGCGAGGGCCACTCCGAGGACGAGCGAGGCGGCCATGGCGACCAGGGACACCCGCAGGCTCATGCCGAGCGAGTCGATGAGCGCGTCGTCGCGCAGGAACGCGGCGTACCAGCGCAGGCTCGCCCCTTCGAAGACGGTGAGGGACTTCTGCGCGTTGAAGGAGAACAGGACGACGACGACGACGGGGAGGTAGAGCAGTGCGAAGAAGACCGCGGTGACGGCGATGGCGAACCGGGGCCGGCGGTCGGCTCCGCGGCGCCGTCTCCCGGGGCGGCGCGGCCGGGCGGCGGGCCTCCCCTTCGCCTCACCGGCGGCGCGGAGGGCGGTGCGTACGGTCTTCGCACCGTGCGGCGTAGGAGGTGGCGGCGTCGTACGGGGAACGGGGCGCGGGGTCGTCATCGGACCGCCTCCGCCTCGTCCTTGCGGGTGCGCCTCAGGTAGCCCAGCATCCCGAGCAGCAGGACCCCCATCAGCAGGATGGTCAGGGCCGAGCCGAGCGGCCAGTTCTGGCCCTGGAAGAACTTGTCCTGGATCAGGTTGCCGATCATGATCTGGTCGGGGCCTCCCATGAGCTGTGCGCTGACGAAGTCGCCCATGGCGGGCAGGAAGACGAGGACGCAGCCGGCGGCCGCGCCCTGGCGGGTGGCGGGCACGGTGACGAAGAGGAAGGTCCTCAAGGGGCCGCCGTAGAGGTCGCGTCCGGCCTCGATGAGCGAGGTGTCCATGCGCTCCATGGCCGCGTACAGCGGGATGATCATGAAGACGACGAAGCCGTAGACGAGTCCGGCGACGACCCCCGGGCCGGTCTGGAGGATCTTGGTGTCGCCGTCGGCGAGGCCGATCGCGCGCAGGGCCTTCAGTGCCGGTCCGTCGTCGGAGAGCACGACGGACCAGCCGTACATCCGCACCAGGTAGTTGGCGAAGAACGGCACGACGATCGCGGCGATCAGCAGGTTCTTGAAGCGGCCGCCGCGCAGGGCGATGGCGTAGGCGACGGGGTAGGCCACGGCCAGGCAGATGAGGCAGGTGATCAGCGCGTAGCCGATCGAGCGCAGCAGGACGGTGCGGTACGCCGGATCGGCGAGCGCGGCGAAGTTCTCGAAGTTGAGCCCGAAGCGCGGGTTGCCGAGCGGGTCGGTGGTGCCGAAGGCGAGGGTCGCGACCAGGAGCAGGGAGGCGAGGAGGAAGCCGGTCATCCACAGGGTGCCGGGGAGCATGAACCAGGTCCACAGCCTCGCCTCCGCCCGGGCCCGGCCCCCGCGCGGCGGACGGGGCGGGCCGGATCGGCCCTGCGGATCCTGGGGATCCTGGGGATCCTGGGGATCCTGGGGATCCTGGGGGTCAGGTCGTGGCATGTCAGCCGGCCTTCACATCGGTCCAGGCGGCGTCGCGGTGCTGCTCGCCCTTCGCCGTGCCGTTGCGGAAGTAGAGGTCGTCCTTGAGGTCGGCCGCCGTCACCTGGCACTGGGGGAAGGGCTCCACGAGCGCGGCGTACGTGTCCTCGGTGCCGCGGACCGGCATGGGGTAGCCGATGTACTCGATGTTCTTCTTCACGTTTTCCGGGCGGAGCATGTAGTCGATGAAGAGCATCGCGGTGCCGGGGTGCTGTGCGTTGGCGGGGATGGCGTAGCAGTCGGAGTTGACGGGGGCGCCCTCGCGGGCGACTTCGAAGCCGAAGACGGCGGGATCCTCCGCCTGGGCGAGCATGGCGGCCATGTCCCCGCTCCAGGCCTGGGTCATGTCGGCGTTGCCGTTGAGCAGGTTGTTGTAGCTGTCGCTGGAGAAGCCGCGCAGGCGGGGGCGGAGCGAGCGCAGGGTGTCGGTGACGCGCGCGAGGTCGTCCTGGTCGTCGGTGGTGAGGCCGAGACCGAGCTTGAGCGCGCCCATGCCGAGCACCTCGTCGCGGTCGTCGAGCACGAAGACCTTGCCCTTGGCCTTCTCGTTCCACAGGTCGTCCCAGGAACCGGTCAGGTCCCCGAGCCGGTCGCGGCGCCAGCCGATGCCGGTCTTGTACATGGTGAACGGCACGGTGTGCCGGGAGCCGGGGTCGTACCAGGGGTCGGCGAAGTAGTCGTAGCCGCCGAACACGGCCTCGGCGTTCTTCAGCCGGGTGTGGTCGATCGACCGGAGCCTGCCGCCGGCGGCGAGGCGCTGGGACCATTTCGCGGTGGGGAAGATGATGTCGTACTGGTTCCCGGAGTTGAGCTTGGCGGCCATGCCTTCCATCGAGTCGAAGTTCGACTGGACGACCTTGACGCCGTACTCCTTCTCGAAGCCTTCGAAGACGGCCGGGTCGACGAAGTCGGCCCAGTTGAAGTAGACGAGGTCGCCGTCGACCTTGACGTCGATCGGCGTCTCCCCGGCCGCCTTGCCGGCCGGGTCGTCCTCGGACGCGAATCCGCAGCCGGCTGCGGCGAGGCCGAACGCGGCGGCGGTGCCGGCGCGGAGGAGGGAGCGTCTGGACAGGGGGTGTGCCTCGGGGGACATGCGGGGTCCTCTCCGTAGGGGGCCTTGGGGCGTGGAGTGAACGGAAGGTGCCTCAGGGGTGGTTCAGCGCTCGGTGGCGGCCGCGTCGGGATCGGTGCCGGGAGCGGTGCCTGCGGGAGAGGCGCCGGCGGGAGAGGCGCCGGCGGGAGAGGCGCCGGCGGCCAGGTCCGCTCGGATGCGGCCCGCGAACCAGGCGACCGCCGACTCGCGGCGGGACAGCGGGCCGGGCTCGAAGCCGGGGGTGGAGAGCCCCTTCTGCACCCGGGCGACCAGCTCGACGTCCTCGTCGTTGGTGATCCAGCCGATGTGGATGTTCAGGCGGCGGGCGAGGCGGGTGCGCAGGCTCGTACCGCGCCGGGTGTAGAACGCTCCGGGGACGGCCACCCGGTCCACCGCCGTCGGGATCGCCGTCCAGGCCAGGACGTGGTCGGGGTAGAAGTCGATCAGGGTGTTCGGGTAGATGACCGCGTACCGCCAGACCCGCCGGTCGGCTTCGGCGAGGCCGGGCATGGGGGCGGCGATGCGCTGGTAGAGGCGCTCGGCCCAGTTCGAGGACGGCTTGTCCCGCAGGGGCGAGGCGAACAGTGCGTAGGACTCCTCGATCTCGCAGCTGTACGCCTGGTAGTCGAGCAGCCGCATCAGGCCGGGGTGGGCCACCGGCACGTGGTAGCCCTCCAGGTAATTGTCGACCGTCACCTTCCAGTTGGCCTCCTGCACCTCGGATCCGGCCAGGTCGTGGATCCGGGCGCGGCCGACCGGGACCAGGCCGGCCCCGGCGTAGTGGCCCACGGCCTCGGCGAGCCCGGCGCACTGCTGGGCCAGGGGAACCGCGTCGAGGTCGAGGTTGACGAACACGAAGCCGAGGAAGGATTCGACGCGGGCCGGGAACAGGCCCAGCGCGGGCTTGTCGAGGCAGGGGATCTGGCGCGCTTCCGGGGCTCCGACCAGGGTTCCGTCGAGGCGGTAGGTCCAGCCGTGGTAGGGGCAGCGGATCGCTTTCCCCTCCGGTTTGGGGGCCGTGACCAGGCGCGTTCCGCGGTGGCGGCACACGTTGAGGTGGGCGGCGAGGCCGCCGTCCTCGGTGCGGACGACAAGGACCTCGCGGCCCGCGACGGTGGCGGCGAGCCGGGCTCCCGGGTTCGGCAGGTCGGACTCGTGGCAGACGAGCTGCCAGGCCTTCGCGAAGACCTGGCTCATCTCCTCGGCGGCCGTGGCGGGATCGGTGTAGTAGCGGGCCGACAGGGCGGGCCCGGGCACGTCCGGGACCGGCTGGACGTCCGGGACCGGCTGGACGTCCGGGACCGGCTGGTCGGGCGGGGCCTGCCCGTCGGGCGGGACCGACTGGTCGGCCGGGGGCTTTTCGGGGGCTCTGGAGTGCATCGGGTGACTCCTCCGTACCGGCGGTGCGGCGGTCGGTCTCGGCGGTGGACGTCGAGACGACACAGCGGTGGGCAGCGGGCCGGGGCGACGCCGAGGCCTTGCTGACCGATTGGACAGCCAGATTGCTGGCTGATTTCCGCTGGGTCAAGACTTGTACGCTGACCGATCGGTCAGCTAGCGTAATTCTCGTCGCTGCACCGGTGTTCATCCTCTTCTGGGCCATTTGTCTGGCCGAATGCAGCCCCGCCGCCCGGGCACCCGCCCGGACCCGCACCCCACTCCATCCCTTCTTGCCGCACGCCATCGGCGTCCCCGCGGTGAACCCCGGGCATCCCCACCCCGCCCCCGGCTCCCCGTCACCGGCCCGGTCGCTCACGGCACCCCACCCCTCCCGGAGGCACGCATGAGCGGTCGTCGGCGTCTGGACTGGCTCGGGCTCACCCCCGAACCGGAGCGGGAACTGCCCGCTGCGGTCGCCGCCCTTCGCGCCTCCTCACACCATCCGGGGCGCACGGGGCGTAATGGGCGTACGGGGCCCAGCGCGGCCAACGGGCTCACTGGGCCTACCCGCCCCACCGAGCCCACCGGGCCCACCCGTCCCACGCACCCCCTGGATCCCGAACCGCCCCCGGAGCTGGTGGCCTCGGAGCGGCGCCGCCTGGAGCGCCTGGTCCTACGGGGCAGCCGGCGCGACTGGCTGCGGTACCTGGCCGAGGTCACCGCGCTGGTCACCGCCGTCGCCGGCGGCGCCGGCGGCGCCGGGCAGGACGCCGGCCCGGCCGCCCTGCTCGCCGGCGAGGTGGTCCTCGACCACCACCGCATGCTCATCGGCCTCCCCGGAACGGGATACGCCCGAACCGCCGGGGACCGCGCCGCACTCGAGGGCGCCGTACGAACCCTCCGCGCCAACTCCAGGACAGGAAGCAGCAGATGACCACGATCCGATTCCCTGCGGGGCGGTCACCGGGCTCCGTGCTCGGAGCCGCCCCGGGCGCGGCGGAGGACGCCGAGGCCTACCTCGCCACCGGTGGCTACGCCGACGCCACCGGCCCGGACGAGCTGCTGCGCCACCTCGCCGCATCCGGTCTGCGCGGGCGCGGCGGGGCCGGCTTCCCGGCCGCCGTCAAGCTGCGTGCCGTCCGCGAGCGCGGCGGCGCCCCGGTGGTGGTGGCGAACGGCGAAGAGGGCGAGCCCGGCTCGGTCAAGGACCGCTGGCTGCTGCGCGCCAGACCCCATCTGGTCCTCGACGGCCTCGCACACGCCGCCGCGGTCACCGGCGCCGTACGCGGCTACGTCTACCTGTCGGACCCGGTGGCCGCCGACCGCGTCCGCCGGGCCCTCGCCGAACGGGAGCCGCGCCTGCCCGTCGAGGTCGTCGAGACCGCCCACACCTACGTGGCCGGGGAGGAGACCGCGGTCGTCCGCCGGATCGACGGCGGCCCGGCCCTGCCCACCGCCAAACCGCCCCGCCCCTTCGAGCGCGGGGTCGGCGGCGCACCGACCCTGGTGTCCAACGTCGAGACGCTCGCCCGCATCGCCCTCACCGCCGCCCACCCCGGCCTGCGGCAGTCGATCGCCCGCTCCACCCTGGTGACGCTGTCCGGCGGGAGCCTCGTGGCCCCCCTCCTCACCGAAGTCCGCTACGGAGTCCCCCTGCGCACGCTGGCCGCCGAGCTCGGCGTCCCCGACCCGGCCGGGGCCCTGATGGGCGGCTTGTTCGGCGGACTCGTCGACGCCCGCGCCCTGGACCTCCCCCTCGAACCGGACGCGCTCGCCGCGGCGGGCACGGCACTGGGCTGCGGAGCGATCCGCTTCCTCGCCTCCGGAGCCTGCCCCGTGAGCACCGCCGCGGACGCCGTGGGCCACCTCGCCGCGGAGAACGCGCGGCAGTGCGGGGTCTGCGTTTCGGGCACCTCGGCGGTCCGCGACGCCGTGTACGCCCTCGCCGCGGGCACCGCCCCGCCCGGCACCCCCGCCCAGTTGGAGCGGTGGTCGCTGGGGCTGCGCGGGCGCGGCGCGTGCGGCCTGCTCGACGCCGCCGCCGGCATCGCCGGCAGCCTGCTGACCGCCTTCCCCGGACCCGTCCGGTCCCACCTGCGGGGGCCCTGTCCACACTGCACCGCCGCCCTGCCCGGCCGTGGCCACGGAGGTCGCCTCGCCGTGTCCGTACCGGAGGTCGCCGACGCGGCCGTAGACGACGCAGCCGTGGACGACGCGGCCATGGACGACGCCTCGTACCCCGCTTGCCCGTGCTGAAAGGAACCCCCGTGAAACTCCTGCTGGACTCCACCCGCTGCCAGGGCTACGGACTGTGCCAGGAACACGCACCCCACCTGGTCGAACTCGACGAGTGGGGCTACGCGAAGGTCATCGCCGTCGCCGTGGCGCCCGGCGCCGAGGAAGCGGCGCACGCCTGCGCCGCGAGCTGCCCCAACTCCGCCCTCCGAGTGGAGAAGTGACATGGGACGCGATCTGACTGCCCTCTTCGACCCGCGCTCGGTCGCCGTGGTCGGCGCCAGCGACGACCCGGCGAAGTACGGCCACGCGGTGGCTTCCCAGGCGCTGCGCGCCGATGGCCGGCGCCCGGTGCACCTGGTGAACCGGCGCGGCGGCACCGTACTCGGCAGACCGGCGGCCCCGTCCCTCGCCGCGATCGGCGAACCCGTCGAGCTGGTGGTGATCTCCGTCCCCGGCAGTGGCTTCGAGGCGGCCGTGGAGGACGCCCTGGCCTGCGGGGCGAAGGCGATCGTCGGCATCACCGCCGGCTTCGCCGAGGCCGGCCCGGCGGGAGCGGCCCGCCAGCGCGCGGTCGTCGCCCGGGTCCGGGAGGCCGGAGCCGTGCTCGTGGGCCCCAACTGCCTTGGCATCGCCGACAACACGACCGAGCTGTACCTCGCCTCGGACCGTTTCGCGCCCGGCGGCACCGCCCTGCTGAGCCAGAGCGGCAACCTCGCCCTCGAACTGCAGCTGCGCGGCGCTCCGCACGGCCTGGGCTTCTCCCGGTTCGTCTCCCTCGGCAACCAGGCCGACGTCACCCTCGTCGACCTCGTCGAGGACTGCGCCCGCCACGAGGCCACCACCGCGATCGCCGTGTACGCCGAGGACTTCGGCGACGGCAGGGCCTTCGCCGCGGCCGCCGCCGCGGCGGGCAAACCGGTGGTCCTGCTCACTGCCGGGCGCGGCTCCGCCTCCGCCCGCAGCGCCCGGTCGCACACCGGAGCGCTCACCACCTCGGCCGACGTCGTGGCCGCCGCCTGCCGCGACGCGGGGGTGGAACTCGTGCGCACCCCCCGGGAGATGACCGTCGTACTGGCCGCCGTGAGCAGCCGGCCCGGACCTCGTACGGGAGGCCGCCGGACCGCCGTCTTCACCGACGGCGGCGGCCACGGGGCCATCGCGGCCGACGCCGCCGAGGACGCCGGGCTCGAAGTGCCGGAGCTCGCCGAGGCGACCCAGGCGGGGCTGCGGACCGTGCTGTGGCCGCAGTCCGCGGTCGGCAATCCGGTCGACCTGGCGGGGATGGGCGAGCAGGAGCCCCTCTCGTACGCCGACGCGGTCGGGCACCTGCTCGCCGCCGAGGAGGTCGACGCGGTCCTGATGACGGGCTACTTCGGCGGGTACGCCGCGTCCGACGGGGGTCTGGGCGGCGGCCAGGCGGGCGGCTCCGTGCTCGCGGAGGGCGAGATGCGGGCTGCCGAGAAGATCGTCACCCACTTCGCGGAGTCGCCGAAGCCCCTGGTGGTGCAGTCGATGTACCCCGAATCGCCGAGCTGCCGGGTGCTGGCCTGGGCCGGGATACCGGTGTTCGCCGCCACCGAGGACGCCGCCCGCGCGCTGACGGCGATGACCGGTCGGGCCTCGGGCTCCGCGCCGACCCCGCCGACCCCGCGGACGCTGCCCGCGCTGCCCTCGCTGCCCCCCGCCGCCGCGCCGCTGCGGGACCCGGGCTACCACCAGGTGCGCGGGCTGCTCGGTGCCGCAGGCGTGCCGTTCCCGGCTGCCCGTGAGGTCACCGACGAGGCCGGAGTACGGGCCGCGGCCGCGGAGTTCGAGGGACCGTACGTGCTGAAGGCCCTGCACCTCCTGCACAAGTCCGACGCGGGTGGCGTGGCGCTGCGCCTGGACGACCGGGACGCGCTCCTCGCCGCCTACCGGGACATGCGTGCCCGGCTCGGCGCCGGCTCGTACTCGGTCGAGGCGATGGCGGACCTCTCGGACGGCGTCGAGCTGATCGTGGGCGTGAACCACGACCCCCGCTTCGGACCGGTGGCCATGGTCGGTCTCGGCGGGGTCCTCACCGAGACCCTGCGCGACGTGGCCTTCGCGCTGGCGCCCGTACCGGCGCGGCGGGCCGAGGAGTTGCTGCGGGGGCTGCGGAGCGCCGCCCTGCTCGCGGGTGTCCGCGGCCGGCCCGCCGTCGACGTCGCCGCCGCGGCCGCCGTGATCGAACGCATCACGACGCTGGCCGCCGCGCATCCGGAGATCGCCGAGCTGGAGGTCAACCCGCTGCTGGTCCGCCCGGACGGCGCCCTGGCACTGGACGCACGGGCCGTCCTGGGCTGACCCGGTACGCCCCTCCCCATCCTCAACCCTCGCAAAGATCAAGCCCCTTAGGCCTGGAGAACGTCATGGACTTCCGCTACACGCCCGAGCAGGCCGCCCTCAAGGCCCGCGCCGCCGCCTACGCACAGCTCCTGATGGGGTACGAGGACCAGTCCGAGGAGGCGGGCGGCCCGCTGCCCGCCGAGACGGTCCGCGAACTGACCCGCGCCGCCATGGACGCCGGCGTCTACGCGATCAACATGCCCGCCGCCTGGGGCGGCGCCGGCCTGTCCCTGCTGGACCAGGTCATCGTCGAGGAGGAGTTCGGCAAGGTCACCAACTGCCTCTGGGACATCCCCTGGCGGCCCGCGAACGTCCTCGCCCACGGCACCGAGGCGCAGCGCGAGAAGTACCTCCTGCCCGTCATCCGGGGCGAGCGGTTCGACGCGTTCGCGGTCACCGAACCCGGGGCGGGATCGGACCCCGGCTCGTGCACGAGCACGGCGACCCGCACCGGGGGCGGCTGGCTGCTCAACGGTGAGAAGTGGTTCGTGACCTGCGGTGACATCGCCGACTTCCTGCTGGTGCAGGCCGATGCGGGCCCGGAGCGGGCCGCGACCCTCTTCTTCGTGGACAAGCAGGCGCCGGGCGTCGAGATGACGCGGGTCCCCCGGTTCATGCACTCCGCGGTGAACGGGCACCCCGAGTTCACCTTCACCGATGTCTTCGTCGCCGACGAGGACGTGCTCGGCGGGGTCGGCAACGGCTACGAGCTGACGAAGGAGTGGTTCACGGACGAGCGTCTGATGATCGCCGCCCGGACCGTCGGGGCGGCGGAGCGGGCCCTGGAACTGGCCCGCGACTGGGCGGTCGGCCGCCGCCAGTTCGGCTCCCCCATCGCCGACTTCCAGCTGATCCAGGGCATGCTCGCCGACTGCGCCGTCGACATCGCCGTCAACCGCGCCTACACCCACCAGGTCGCCTGGGAGGCCGACCAGCCGCACACCGACCCCAAGACCCTGCACGCCAAGGCGTCGACGGCGAAGCTCGCCGCGAGCGAGGCCGCGGGGCGGGTCATCGACCGGTGCGTCCAGATCTTCGGAGGCCGCGGCTACGACCGTTCGTACCCCGTCGAGCGGATGTACCGGGAGCTGCGCGTCGACCGGATCTGGGAGGGCACCTCCGAGATCCAGCGCCTGATCATCGCCAACGAGCTCGTCAAGCGGGGTACGGGGGCACTCGCGCTGCCCGGCCGCTCCTGACGGACCCTGCACCACCCCGCCCGCGCCACCGCCTGCGGCCCCCGTCACCACGACCACACCACGATCACCATCGCGACCACGAGGACGAACACACCATGGACTTCCGCCTCACCGCCCGTCAGGAAGAGCTCCGCGACTCGGCGCGCGCCCTCACCGGGTTCATCATGAAGTACGAGCTCGACTGCGAGGAGAACAACGGCCTGCCCCCGCAGGCCCACACCGAGATCCGCGACGCCGTCCTCGACAGCGGCCTCCAGGCCGTCAACATGCCCGCGGAGTGGAGCGGCGCCGGCCTGAGCATCCTGGAGCAGGTCACCGTCCAGGCCGAGCTCGGACGGCTCACCGGCGCCCTGTGGGACATGGTGTGGCGTCCGGCCAACGCGCTGTCCTTCTGCACGCCGGAGCAGCGCGAGCGGTACCTCGTCCCGGTGATCCGGGGGCAGCGCCGCGACTGCTACGCGGTGAGCGAGCCCGAGGCCGGCTCCGACCCGCAGAGCCTGCGGACCACCGCGACGCGTACGCAGGGCGGCGGCTGGGTGCTGAACGGCGAGAAGTGGTTCGTCACCGTCGGCGACCACGCGGACTTCATGATCGTGCTCGCGGCCGCCGGGGAGGAGCGGGCGCCGACCCTGTTCCTCGTCGACAAGGACACCCCGGGCATCGAGATGACCAGGGTGCCCCGCTGGATGCACACCTTCGTCTACGAGCACCCCGAGTTCACCTTCACCGATGTCCGCCTGCCCGCGGACGCCGTGCTCGGGGAGGTGGGCACCGGCTACGACATCACCCGCTCCTGGTTCACCGAGGAGCGGCTGATGATCGCCGCGCGCACGATCGGTGCGGCGGAACGGGCGCTGGAGCTCGCCCGCGACTGGGCGGTCGACCGCCGCCAGTTCGGCTCCCCCATCGCCGACTTCCAGCTGATCCAGGGCATGCTCGCCGACTGCGCCGTCGACATCGCCGTCAACCGCGCCTACA
>NZ_JBHWMB010000057.1:0-60654 GCF_042730015.1 Streptomyces sp. NPDC059957
CAGGCTTTCGCCCGGTGCGGCGAGAGCGCGTGCCAGGCGTCGCGAGGCAGGCGGGAGTTTGACGACAGGCCCTAGGGCGCTCCCCGGACGGGGAGCGCCCTCGGCGCGGCGGGCGACGCGGCGTATCGGGTGGTGTGACGTATCAGCCCGTCGCCAGCTCCAGTTCCAGGAGCCATTCCACGATCTCGGTGTGGTGGCGGGCCTGGCGGGGCGAATCGCCCCACGCGTACAACCCGTGTCCCGCCACGACCACGGCCGGCATCCGCGGATCGCGGGCGGCCTCCAGCCGGTCTCCGAGCACCCGCATGTCCTGGCTGTTGGCGATCACGGGCAGGGTGATCTCCTCCCCCTCCGCCGGATGGCCGACGCCCTTGAGCATCTCCAGGTCCTTCAGCACGATGCCGCCCGGCTGCTTGCGCCCCATGAGGACGGAGGCGACCGTGTGCACGTGTACGACCGCGTTCGCACCCGTCAGCCGGGCCACGCGCGCGTGCAGCTCCGCTTCGGCGGACGGTTTGCCGCCTCGCACCGCGGCGCCCCGTTCGTCCACCAACACCACGTCTTCGGCAGCGAGTTCCCCCTTGTCGTGACCGCTCGCCGTGACGGCCAGCCGGAACGGGTCGCGGGAGAGGAGCACCGAGAGGTTGCCGGAGGTGCCGCGCATCCAGCCGAAGGAGGCGAAGCGTGCCGCCTCCGCGGCCAGTACCGCCCCGGCCTGCTCCAGGTCTGTCACCGTCGTCACGCCCCGCTCCCCACCGCGTCGATGTCTTCGAAGGTCCGGGCCTCCGCATGGCCCCGCAGGCCCTGCTCGTAGTACGGCTCCCCGGGCCGCCGCACGCCCACGGCCCGCCATCCCGCCGCCCGGGCGGCGTCCAGTTCGCCCGGCCGGTCGGAGAGGAACAGCAGCCGGTCCGGGTGGATCCCGGTGTCCGCCGCGATCGTGCGGTAGGACGCGGCCTCTTGCTTGGGACCCGCGTTCTGTGTGTCGTACCAGCCGCTCACGAGGCCCCGCAGATCGCCCTCGGGGCTGTGCCCGAACCATGCCCGCTGCGCCGTGACCGATCCGGACGAGTACACGTAGAGCCGTGCGCCCGCCGCGTGCCAGCGTCTCAGCGCGGGCACCACGTCCGCGTAGAAGTGCGAGACGAGCTCACCGCGCGCGAACCCTTCGGCCCACAGCACACCTTGAAGCGCCTTCAGCGGCGTCAGCTTCCGGTCCTCGTCGAGCCAGGCGTTCAGCGCCTGCTCGATCCGTGCCGGGCCCGCCTCCGGCTCGCCCAGCTCCGCCCGCACCTGGGAGAGGGCGCGGGCCACCTCCGGCTCCTCGGACCGCTCGGTGATCAGCGCGCCGAACCGCTCGCGGGCGTACGGATAGAGGACCTCGACGACGAACCCGGTGGCGCTCGTGGTCCCCTCGATGTCCAGGACGACGGCGTCCGCTCCCCGACTCACGCCGCGTCCTGAGCCGTGATCGTGTCGAAGTCGGGGAAGCGCCGTGCGATCCCGCTGCCGGTGAAGGTGCCGATCCAGCCGTCCTCCTCGTGGAAGAAGCGGATCGCGGTGAAGGCCGGCCGGGTGCCCATGTCGAACCAGTGCGTGGTGCCCCTCGGTACGCCGAGGAGGTCGCCGCGCTCGCACAGCACGGCGTGGACCTCACCGTCCACGTGCAGGTAGAAGATGCCGGAACCCGCGACGAAGAAGCGCACCTCGTCGTCGTCATCGTGCGTGTGTTCCTCGAGGAACTTCTCCCGCGCGGCCTTCGCCTTCTCGGCGAATCCGGGGTCGTCGCCGGGGTGCAGGGCGACCACGTCGACGGTGGCGAAGCCCTCCTCCAGGGTCAGCCGGTCTATCTCGGCCCGGTAGGCGGTGAGGACGGCTTCGCCGTCGGCGTCCACCGGAACGTCGTCGCGTACCGGCCACTGCTCGTAGCGGACCCCGAGGGGTGCCAGTGCGGCGGCGATCTCGGCGGGTTCAGAGGTACGGCGGACAACGGTCCCGGGGCCGCTCTCCGGCCAGGTCGTCAGTAGCGTCACGGAATGCTCCAGGGATGGAAGGGCGGGGTGCGGGGGTGCGGCCCCCCTGGCCCCGGGCCGATTCTCGCCTCCTGTTGTTGCCACAGCGTGGCGGCAGCATGGCACGTGCTCCTGGGGCCCGGCCCAGGGCACGGGGGATCGGCCGGGGCGGTCGTCCTCCTGCCAGACCGGTCGATCCGGATGTGGTGTTGGTGCACGGGATGTGCGGCGATCCGCTACGAACAGTGGCGTTTGACCAGCCATCGGGTGTCTGACAATCTGCGCCCATGACCCCGACCGTGCGGCTCTTTTCCCGCAGGCATGTCGACCTTTGCCGACATGCCAGTGCGATCTGTGCCGTGCCGTCGCCGGGCTGTCCTCGCTGATTTCGATGTCAGCCTGAGCCGGGACAAAGCCCCGGACGCAGCCCCCGGCACGGTCCCGGCAGACGGGGCCTCCCGGTGTGACGCGGCTGCCAAGCCTCGTCCCGCGCTCGGCACTCCTGACCGGACCGCTGCGAAGCCGCTCCGCCTGCCATGCACGCTCCTGCCCACCCGCTCGTGCGCCTGAGCCGGCCGGCCCCGGATGCCCTCCGCACATCGCAGTGACGCGCCGCGGACGGGGCGGCCGAGACCGGTCCCGCCGACGAGGTCTGCACCCGTCCCGCACCCCCTGCGTCCGCACCCTGGTCGCTGCCGTCCCTCGTCCCCCGCTCTCCGCCCTCCGCCTCGAAGGAGCTCCACCCCGTGACCAGCCCGACCACCCCCACGCCCCCCGCCACCCCGAACCGCCGTGATCCCTACGAAGGGTTCGCCGGACGGGTGGGCCGTACCTTCGCCGAGTCCGCGCCGTCCTGGCCGCCGCCGCGCCGGCCCGCGGGCGGCCGCGCCCCGAACGTCGTCGTGGTCCTCGTCGACGACATGGGCTACAGCGACATCGGCCCCTTCGGCTCGGAGGTCCCCACCCCCGTACTCGACGAACTGGCCGAAGGCGGCCTCCGCCTGGCCAACTACCACACCATGCCGCTGTGCTCCCCCGCCCGCGCCGCACTGCTCACGGGTCTCAACCCGCACCGCGTCGGGTACTCGACGGTCGCCAACTTCGACCCCGGTTTCCCCGGCTACGGCATGGAGGTCGGCGAGGACATCCCCACCCTGGCAGAGCTCCTGCACGACGCGGGCTACGCCACCTACGCCGTCGGCAAGTGGCACCTGACCCGCGACTCGGCCTCCAACGCCGCCGACGACCGGCGCAACTGGCCCCTGCAGAAGGGCTTCGACCAGTACTACGGCGTACTGGAGGGCCTGACCAGCCTCTTCCACCCGCACCAACTGGTCCGCGACAACAGCCCGCTGGACATCGACGAGCTGCCCGACGGCTACTACTACACCGACGACATCACCGACCAGGCCATCTCGATGGTGAAGTCGCTCCGCGCACACGACCCCGACAAGCCGTTCTTCCTCTATGTCGCGCACAACGCCGTCCACGGCCCCCTCCAGGCCAAGCCCGCGGACATCGCACGTCAGCGCGGGCGCTACGACGGCGGCTGGGACGCCCTTCGCCGGACCCGCTTCGCCCGCCAGATCGCCGACGGCCTCTTCCCGGAGGGGACCGCCCTGCCGGACCGCAACTCCGAGGCCGGCTTCGACGTAGGCCCCTGGGACGAGCTGACGCCTGATCAACAACGGCGCTACGCGCGCTACATGGAGGTGTACGCGGCGATGGTCGACAACATCGACCAGAACCTCGGCCGACTCACCGAAACCCTGCGCGCCCTCGGCGAACTCGACAACACCATCATCGTCTTCACCTCCGACAACGGCGGAACCGGAGAAGGCGGCGCCGAGGGCACGCGCAGCTACTTCAGCCGCTTCGTCCACCAGCCCGTCCCCGACGACTGGAACGAGGACGTGGACCGGGACACCGAGCTCATCGGTGGCCCGCAGAGCCTCGTGCACTACCCGCGCGGCTGGGGCATGGCCTCCAACACCCCCTTCCGGCTCTACAAGGGCCAGACCTACGCGGGCGGCGTGCGGGTGCCGTTCGTCATCTCCTGGCCCGAGGGCCTGCGCCGGTCCGACGGTGATTCCGGGGTCCGGCAGCAGTACCAGTACGTCACCGACATCACCCCCACCCTCCTTGAACTCACGGGCGTACGGCGCCCGGAGCTGCGGCACTCGCGGCCCGTCCAGGAACCGGACGGCGTCAGCTTCGCCCCCGTCTTGCACGACGGGCGGGCCCCCAGCGCCCACACCGAGCAGTACTGCGAGATGTCGGGCAACCGCAGCTACTACCGCGACGGCTGGAAGCTGGTCACCCTCCACCGGCCCGGGACACCGTACGACGACGGCGAATGGGCGCTGTACGACCTGCGCAGCGACCCGACCGAAACCCTGGACGTCGCCCGGGACCGCCCGGAGGTGGTGAAGGAGCTGGCAGCGGCCTGGGAGTCGGCGGCCTGGCGCAACGGTGTCTTCCCCCTCGCCGACGGCAGCGGCGCACTCGCCCGTCGCAACCCCGCCGAGGAACGCTTCCACCGGCCCCTCACCCTGCTGCCGGGCACGCCCGAGCTGGAGCGCTACCGCTCTTCCCGGCTCATCTCCTTCCGCTCCTTCGACATCACCGTCGAACTCGACGAACACGCCGCCCCGGACCAAGGTGTGCTGGTCTCGCACGGCGACCAGGGCGGCGGGTACAGCCTGTACGTGGAGGACGGGCGGCTGCGGTTCGCCTACAACGAATACGGAGAACTGCACGAAACCGACGCCGGCCCGCTGCCCGCGGGCCGCCGGACGATCACGCTCTCGGCCGAGGCGGTGGAGGGCCTGCGCTGGGAGTTCCGCATCCTGCTCGACGGTGTGGAGACCGGCCGGTCGGCCAGCGTGCACCAACTCATCGGCATGGCCCCGCTGCAGGGCATCAGCGTGGGCGTGGACCGCAAGTCCCCGGTCTCCTGGCCGGTCTACGAACGCCACCGCAGCTTCCGCTACACCGGCGGCCTGCGCTCGGTGACCTACACCCCCGGCCAACAGGCGCCCTACGAACCCGCGCTCGTGGCCCGCGCGCTGCGGGAGGCGGCCGCCGCGTTCGAGTGACGAAGGCTGCCCGCGGGTCCGGGAAATCTCCGCGAAGGCGGCCCGGACCCCGGCCGGCGGCGCCGGGTCACTGCACGAGGCGGTTGCCCCGTCGCAGCACGTGCTCGTCCATCATGTGGGCAACCCCTTGGGCGGTGGACTCCCGCCTGTCAAGATTCCTGTCAACCAGATGTGGAATCCAGGGAGTTGCGAGGTGGCCGTGCGAACACCGCACCAGGCGCGCCCTCTGCTGCCTGCTCTTACGGCCCGTCGGTACATCGACCTGGTCCGGACGTCCAGCGCCATCTGTCAGCCTGCCTGACGTCACCCGTAGGGCCTTGCTCCACGCGCAGTGAACCGCTGTGCGCTGTGCCTTCCCGCTCCCCATCGACCGGGCAGCCCCTCGGCGGACCTCACCGCCCCGCGCCGCCTTCGCACGCGACCTGCGATGTACGGCGGGGCGACGCCGACTCCGCGGCACATCCTCGGCACGTTTCCCTCTCTCGGCCTGCTACGGCGTTCCACCACCGGCGGCCGGGAGCGGGTGCGTGTGCCGTGCGTGTCGACGACGTCGCGTCGCCTGTCTCCCTGTCTTCCTGACGCCCACCCCGTGAAGGGACACCTCCGTGTCTGCCGCCAGACCGCACATCGCCCTGCGAGCCATTGCCGTGACAGCGGCTCTTCCTCTGCTGCTCACGGCCTGCGGCTCCCGTGTCGAGGCGAAGAAGGAGGACGGTGGAACCAACCTCGCCGCCGATGCCGGCAGGAAGCTGTCGGCCTCCGAGGTCCGCATCGGCTACTTCCCGAACCTGACCCACGCCACCGCGCTGGTCGGTCTCCAGGAAGGCCTGATCGCCAAGGAACTCGGCGCCACCGCCATCAAGCCGCAGTCCTTCAACGCCGGCCCCTCCGAGATCGAAGCCCTCAACGGCGGCTCTCTCGACATCGGCTTCATCGGGCCCTCCCCCTCGATCAACGCCTACGTGAAGTCCAAGGGCTCCAACCTGCGGATCATCTCCGGCTCCGCCTCCGGCGGCGTCAAGCTCGTCGTGAACCCGGCGAAGATCAAGACCCTGGACGACCTCAAGGGCAAGAAGATCGCCACCCCGCAGAAGGGGAACACGCAGGACGTCGCGTTCCTCAACTGGATCTCCGAGAAGGGGTGGAAGGTCGATCCGGAGTCCGGCAAGGGCGACGTCTCCGTCGTCCGCACCGACAACAAGGTCACCCCCGTAGCCTTCAAGCAGGGCTCGATCGACGGCGCCTGGGTCCCCGAGCCCACCGCCTCCAAGCTCGTCTCCGAGGGCGGCGAGGTCCTTCTCGACGAGGGCTTCCTCTGGCCGGAGAACAAGTTCGTGATCACGAACATCGTCGTGTCGCAGAAGTTCCTCAGGGAACACCCCGACGTGGTCGAGGCCGTTCTGCGCGGCACGGTGAAGACGAACAGGTGGATCCGCTCCCACCAGGACGCGGCGAGGGCCTCCGCGAATGCCAAGCTCGCGGCGGACACCGGTAAGCCTCTCGACCCGGAGGTCATCAACCCGGCGTGGCCCAGCTTCACGGTCACCGACGACCCGCTGGCTGCGACGCTGAAGGAGCAGGCCGCCCACGCGGTCAAGGCCCGGCTCATCGAGCAGCCCGACCTGAACGGCATCTACGACCTGCGGCTTCTGAACAAGGTGCTCAAGGCGGCGGGCAGGCCCGAGGTCTCCGACGCCGGTCTCGGCGCCAAGTAGGTCAGTAGCTCGCCCTGGACCGCCGATATGCCCCGGGCGGGGCGCCGAAGTGTCGCTTGAATGCCTTGGCGAACGCGAATTCCGAGGTGTAGCCGGCCTTCTCGGCCACGGCGGTCAGCGGGTCGGCCGTCTCGCGCAGCATCCGCGCCGCGACGGCCATCCGCCACGTTGTCAGGTAGCCGAGCGGCGGCTCTCCGACCACCGTGGTGAACCGCCGGGCGAACGCGGCGCGCGACAGCCCGGCCCGGCTCCCCAGCGATTCGACGGTCCACGGATGCGCCGGGTCGTCGTGGATCGCTTTCAGCGCCGGGGCGATCAACGGGTCGTTTAGCGCGGAGGCCCAGCCCTGTGTCTGCTCCCTGGGCAACTCCGCGTACCAGGAGCGCAGGATGTAGAGGAGCAGCAGATCGACGAGCGCCGTGACCACCGAGTCCGAACCCGGCTGGGGCTGGTGGATCTCGGCGCAGAGCTGGTCGACCGCCGAGCGCAGCGCCGGATGGCGACCGGGGCTCGCCGGGAGGTGGATGACCACCGGGAGGTCGCCGAGCAGCGGATGCGGCCGGTCGATGTCGAGGTGGTAGGCCCCGCACACCAGCACGGTGCGAGCGCCGTCGCCCTCGACGGCGAAACGCCCGATCGGCGAGGAGGTGTCGACGCGGTCGGGTTCGAAAGGGACCAGCTCGCTGGTGACCGCGTCGCAGATGGCGTGATCGGTGCCGCGCCGCAGGAACACGACGTCGCCGGGGCCCAGGGCTATCGGATCGCCGCCGACCGGCACGAGAAAGCAGCGTCCTTCGACGACGACGTGAAATCCGGCTCCCGCGATGGGCTGGAAGCGCACCCCCCACGGCGCCTGCGCGTCGGTGCGGACAACAGACGGACGCCCGGTGCGCAGGGCAGCAAGCGTGTCACTGAGTATGTCCATGCGCTCACCCTAGCGGGCCGGGATCGAGACGATCAGACAGGGAATCAAGACTTGAGGCCATCCACTGTCTCCGTCGTGACACGTAGCGTCCTCTCCATGAACAACACAGCAGAAACCCAGCGCGTCGTCGTCATAGGTGGCACCTCCGGCATCGGATTCGCCGTAGCGCAGGCCGCAGCGACTCAGGGCGCGAACGTGGTCGTCGCCTCCAGCAGCCGGGACCGGGTCGACCTGGCGGCGAAGAAGCTCGGAGGCCCGGCCGAAGGCATCGTGCTGGACGTCGCCGACGACGACGCGCTCGCCGCCTTCTTCGAGCGGATCGGCGAGTTCGACCACCTCGTCTACACGGCGGGCGAGTCCCTGCTGCTGAAGCAGCTCGCCGACCTCACCGCCGGGGAATCGCGAGCGTTCTTCGAGCGGCGCTTCTGGGGTGCCGTGCTCGCCGCGAAGTACGCGACGCCCAGGCTCCGTCCCGGCGGTTCGATCACCTTCACCTCCGGCTCCTTCGCCACCCGGCCCGCCCCCGGAGCCTCGCTCGGCGCGAGCGTCACAGCGGCCGTCGAGGGCCTGACGCGAGCCCTGGCCCTGGAGCTCGCCCCACTGCGGGTCAACGCGGTCCGCCTCGGCGCGATCCGCACCGAGCTCTGGGACAGCACCGTGCCCGACCCGGAGGCCTTCCTCCACGCGCAGGGCAGCGGACTTCCCGTCCAGCGCGTCGGCAGCCCCGAGGAGGCCGCGGCGGCCTACCTCTACCTCCTGGACAACGGCTACGCGACCGGCACGGTACTCACCCTCGACGGCGGAGCCGCACTGGCCTGACCTCGGCGGTGCGCAACCGTACTCGTCAGGCGTCGGCGAGGAGGGGGTCGTACGGCGTACCTGCTCGGCGGCCGGCCATGAAGGCGACGAAGTCGCCGACGAAGTCGCTCTTGCCGTATGCGCCGTCAGCGGTGGTGAGGTCTCGGTGGAAGGCGGTACGGAAGAGGGTCCGGTACTCGTCCGCGTCGATGCTCCCGTTGCCGTCCTTGTCGGTGGCGTCGAAAAGGACCTCGGCAACGCGGATGAGTGCGGGTCCGGCGAGGGAAGGGACGGCGGTGGCGTACTCCTCGGCGCTGACGCGGCCGTCGCCGTCCGTGTCGAGGGCGGCCTGGAGTTCGCGCCACCAGGCGGCGAAGGCATCGTAGAGCCGGGTCTCCTCGGGTTCGTCCAGGTCGAGTCGGGTGGAGAGTTCGCGTGCCATGGCAGCGAGGTCGGGCCAGTCGAGGTGGCCGTCGCCCGTCTGGTCCAGCACCCGGTGGAAGAACTCCTCCGCCGAGCGTCGGTTCTTGTCCGTTCCCCCCGAGGGTGCCGGTTCGAAGTCGGCGTCGCCGCTGAGCGGTGTGAGGAGGCGGAGCAGGGCCGATGCCCGCTTCATGCGGGCGCGCAGGGCGGTTGCGGTGCGGGCGCGGGGGTCGTCGCTGTCGGGCGAGAGCGAGAGGGCTTCGATGATGCTCTCGGCGTTGATCCAGCCCTCGGGCAGGAATCGGGTGAGCCCGGCAGCGAGATAGGCGCCCTGCATGAGGGTCGCGGCGCCCGGCATCTCGGGCAGCCCGGCCCGGCGCCGGTAGGACTCGGGGAGCGAGGCGACGGTGATCGCGCCCAGGAGCGGACCGACCACGGCACGGCCGGCCGCCCACAGCGTCGGCGCGCCGTCGAGCAGCGCGGGAGCGGGAAGGTGGTCGAAGAGCCGGTAGAGGATGACGCGGGCCGCCTCGGTGTTCTCCAGCTCGTTCTCGACGACCCGGTCGAAGTACCGCCAGAAGTCGTTCAGGTCCTCGGGGAGTTCCCCGGCGTCGCCGTCGAGCGCGGCGAGGTACGCACGGTACTCGGCGTACATCCGCTCCATCGTGTCCTGGTCGAGCGGCTGGCCGCTCAGCCGGCACATGGTGACGGCGCTCTCGAAGAGGGTGGCGACCACCCAGGCGCGGGTCGCGCGGTCCATCGCGTCGTAGGCGCGGCCGCGGGAGTCGGATCCGCTCATGCGGGCGTGCAGCCGGTTGAGCCGGGCGGCCTCCCGTTCGCGTTCCGCCGGGTCGGCGCCGAACATGCGCCGCATGCTGAGGAAGGTGTTGCGCAGTCGGCGCCAGGGGTGGGTGACGAAGGTGGAGTTGTCCGCGAGGGCGGCGCCGATCTGCGGGTGAGCGGCCTCCAGGACGGTGGCTCGGATGATGGCCAAGGCCCAGCGCGGGTCGTCGAAGAAGGCGCCGAACTGCGAATTCGGCCCGAACAGCGGTGCCCCGTCGGCCGTTCCCGTGGTTTCGGTGGTCATGATGGGTCTCCGTTCGTCCGGGCGGGCACGCCGCCGAAGCGGCGGTCGCGGTGCCGGTAGGTGTGCAGGCAGGCCAGGAAGTCGGGGGCCCGGAAGTCCGGCCACAGCACCTCGGGGAAGACCCACTCGGCGTAGGCGACCTGCCAGAGCATGAAGTTGGAGATGCGCTGCTCACCGGAGGTACGGACGACCAGATCCACATCGGGGGTGTCGGGGAAGGGCAGGTGGTCCGCGAAGAGCCGCTCGGTCACCTCATCCGCAGGCGTCCCGCTGAGGATCAGCGACCTCGCGGCCTCGACGATGTCGCGGCGCCCCCCGTGGTCGAAGGCGACGGTCAGCGTCATCCCCCGGTTCTCGGCGGTCAGTACCGCCACGTCCTCGAAGTCCTGGGCCAGTGCACGGGGGATCCTCGGGTCGCTGACCCCGAGGAAACGGCAGCGGATACCGCGCGCGAGCAAGAGCGGCGCGTGCTTGCGCACGACCCGCCGCACCAGACGCATCAGGAATTCGACCTCGGTGCCGGGGCGGTTCCAGTTCTCCGTGGAGAACGCGTACAGGCTGAGCCACTCCACGCCCGCGGCCCGGGCCGCCTCGATGACGTCGATGACTGCGGCCTCCGCCGCCCGGTGACCCGCCGTACGGGGAAGCGAACGCCGTTGCGCCCAGCGCCCGTTGCCGTCCATCACACAGGCCACATGCCGCGGGCCCTCCGTCACCGCACGTGCGCGCGGGACTCCGCGGTCCGTCACGCCCGGCCCTGCCCCGTCCGGAGCGGCACGACCAGCCGTACCGTGCTCTTTCACGCCCACCCCGCCTCGCCCGATCCCCACCAGCGCGTTCCGCCCCGGAGTCTGGCAGGGCGAAAGGGCCGTGATCGGCCGAACGAGTGGCCATCACCTTTGACTCGTACGTTCGGTTCCATCCGAGTGGTGACGCAACGAACTCACGCACAGGTGCTTCAAGGTCCAGAATCGATGTGCGGGTAAGGCTTCTCCTTCGCTCTCGCTGATGCGGGCAGGGGAAGGGAGAACCAGACGGCTTTGCCCTCGGCCGTGGGCAGGGTGCCCCAGGCCTCGGCGAGGGAGTCGACCAAGAGCAGTCCCCGTCCGGATTCGGCGTCGTGCGAGGCGAACCGTGCCTGCGGGAGTACAGGGCTTCCGTCGCACACTTCGACGCTGAGTTCGCGCCCCGCCTGGCGCACTCGCAGCCTGACCGGGCCGCAGCTGTGGTTCACCGCGTTGGAGGGCGCAGCGAGGAGCAAGGGGAGGTGCCCGGCCGAGCAGACGGTCAGTTCCGCGGCGTCCGCGTCGACGACCAGGTAGCAGCAGGTGACGAACTGGTCCGGGAGTTCGCTGACCACCGCGTCGAGGGCGCGCATCAGCTGCCAGGGCGGCATCCGCAGGATAGGTGGGCCGTCCCCGTCACACGGCAGCAGTGATCTCGGGGCGTTCCACAAGGTGTCCGCGTGCGAAGCGAGCGGGCGCCGGCTCGGACCAGGGCGACCAGCGGAGGGCCTCTTGCGCGACCGCCGCCGAAGCGTTTTGGTGACTCACGTCATTCAGGGGGCGAACGGGAAGGCAGCCACAGATGGCGGACACCACGCAGACGGACACCTTGGGGAGCGAGAACCACGCTCCGCGCAAAGCGAGTTGGCGATCCATCGGCCCCGGAATCGTCGTGGCGGCGACCGGTGTCGGGGCCGGCGACCTCGTTGCCACGCTCCTCGCGGGCAGCAAGTTCGGCTACACCCTGCTGTGGGCCGCGGTCATCGGCTGCCTCGTCAAGATCTCGCTCGCCGAGGCGGCCGGCCGCTGGCACCTCGCGACCGGCCGCACCCTCTTCGACGGCTGGCACAGCCTCGGCTCCTGGACCACCGTCTACTTCGCGGGCTACGTCGTCGTCTGGGGCTTCGTCTACGGCGCCGCCGCGATGTCCTCCAGCGCGCTCCCGCTGGCCGCGCTCTTCCCGGGCACCATGGACCTGAAGCTCTGGGCCGTGCTGTGCGGTCTGGTCGGGCTGGTCTTCGTCTGGTTCAACCGGTACGCCGTCTTCGAGAAGGTCATGACCGTCCTGGTCGGCGTGATGTTCCTGGTCACCGTGTATCTCGCGATCCGCGTCACGCCCCGGCTCGACGCGGCCTTCGCCGGCCTCGCGCCCGTACTGCCGGACGGTTCGCTGGTCTACACGCTCGGGCTGATCGGCGGCGTGGGCGGCACGATCACCCTCGCCGCGTACGGCTACTGGGTGAACGCGAAGGGCTGGACGAACACGAGCTGGATGAAGGTGATGCGGCTCGACAACCGCGTCGCCTACCTCACCACCGGGATCTTCGTGGTGGCCATGCTCATCGTCGGGGCCGAGCTGCTGCACTCGTCCGGCGTGGCCCTGGCCAAGGGCGACAAGGGGCTGCTCGATCTGAGTGCCGTCCTGGAGGAGCACTACGGAAGGGCGACCGCCAAGCTCTTCCTGGTCGGGTTCTTCGCCACGTCCTTCACCTCCCTGATCGGCGTGTGGCACGGAGTGAGCCTGATGTTCGCCGACTTCGCCGCGAAGTTCCGGCCGTCCCTCGTCCCGGCCGGGACGAACCCGGCGAGGTCCCTGCCCTTCCGGGTCTATCTGCTCTGGCTCACCTTCCCGCCCATCAGCCTGCTCTTCCTGGACCAGCCCTTCGGTCTCATCGTCGTGTACGGAGTGATCGGCGCACTCTTCATGCCCTTCCTCGCCCTGACGCTGCTGTGGCTGCTCAACTCCTCGCGCACACCGGCCCAGTGGCGCAACGGCCTGCTGAGCAACGCGATGCTGGGGGCCGCCGGTCTGCTGTTCGTGGTGCTGTGCGTCCAGCAACTGTGGGAGCTGCTCCGGTAGTGCTCAGGAAGCAGCGGCGGACCCGAGCATGGCACCCCCTGCACACCCTTGCCTCTCGGCAGGTTGCACGAACTCCGGCCCCGTTGCTTGCCGCGATTGCGCAGAGACGGGCTTCGAACCGTGCTTCAGGATGTGCGATCAAACAAGGTGTGAGCCGGATGTGACATCCGGTTCACCGTGACGACATGGGGAGTCGACCGTGCTCTGGAGAAAACTGCTCGTACCTCTGGCCTCGCTCGTGCTCGTGCTGACGGCCTCCGCCGGCGCGGGTGCGGCAGCGGCGCCCACCGGTTCCGCTTCCGCAGCGGTCGCGGCCGACCACGGCGCTCCCGGCCCCTACGCCACCGCGGTGGAAGTCGGGGTCGTGACCACCCTCTACTACCCGCGGGACATCGCGACCAGCGACCGCCGCCACCCCGTGATCGTGTGGGGAAACGGCACCTTCGCCTTCCCGGTCGTCTACCGCGACCTGCTGCTGCACTGGGCCGGTCAGGGCTTCATCGTCGCGGCCGCCAACACCCCCCAGTCGAACCTCGGCGTCTCCATGCGCGCCGGCATCGACCTGCTCACCCACCGGAACGCCGACCCCGGCAGTGCCTTCCACGACCGCGTCGATCTGGAGCACATCGGCGCGTCCGGTCACTCGCAGGGCGGAGCCGCCGCCATCGTCGTCGGCGCGGACCCGCGCATCGACACCGTCCTGCCCGTCCAGCCCGGGCCGCTCGCCAACATCAACGACGTGCGCGTACCCGCACTCCTCCTGGCCGGACAGAAGGACAGCATCGTCTTCCCCTTCCTGGTCAAGGCCTTCTACGACGCAGCCGACCACATCCCGGCCGTCTACGGGGAACTCCGCGGCGCCGACCACTTCACGGTCGTGGGCGACCCCGGCCCGTTCGCCGCGCCCACCACCGCCTGGTTCAAGGCGCACTTGATGGGAGATCAGGCCGCGCGTGCCCAGTTCTTCGGGGCCGGCTGCGGGATCTGTACCGACAGCGGCACCTGGTCCGACGTCCGCCGCAACGGCCTCGTCGCCCAGTGACCCGTCCCCGAAGACTTCTTCCGCCCTGACCGGTGGCCGACCCGATCCACACGTCGCCGCCCGTCCCCGACGCCGTACGGCCGGGGGCGGGCGGCCCTCCTCACACGAAAGGACTGCGATGGATCTCATCGCGACCACCGCGCAGGGCAAGGTCCGGGGCCGTTTCCACAACGGGATCGCCACCTTCCTCGGCATCCCGTACGCAGCTCCGCCCTTCGGCCCCCACCGCTTCCGCGCTCCCGCCCCGGTCGAACCCTGGGAAGGGGTGCGAGACGCGCTGGAGTACGGGCCCACCGCCCCCAAACGCCCCTACCGTCCGCCCCTCGACCGGCTGATACCCGACCCCTGCATCGCCGGGGACGACTGTCTCAACCTCAACGTCTGGACGCCGTCCGTCGGCGAGGGCCGGCTGCCCGTCATGGTCTGGATCCACGGTGGTTCCCTGCGCAACGGCTCGGCGAGCCTGCCGCTCTACGACGGGCGCGCCTTCGCGCGCGACGGGGTGGTCCTCGTCTCCGTCAACTACCGCCTCGGCGTCGAGGGGTTCGGGGTCTTCCCCGACGCCCCCGCCAACCGGGGCCTCCTCGACCAGGTCGCTGCCCTGCTCTGGGTCCGCGACAACATCGCCTCCTTCGGTGGGGATCCGTCGAACGTCACCGTGTGCGGGGAGTCCGCCGGGGCGATCAGCGTCGCGGCCCTCATGACCAGCCCCGCCGCGGCCGGGCTGTTCCGCCGGGCGATCCTGCAGAGCGGCCCCCCGCACACGGTGTCGCGCCGCGAGGGCGCGAAGGCCGTGCGGGCGATGGCGAGGAGACTGCGGATCCCGGCCACCGCCGAGGCGTTCGCGGGCGTGGACCGGGACCTGCTGCTGGACACGCAGGCCGCCGTGGTCAACCGGTCCGACCCCATCGGCGGCGGTCCCGGGTTCCACATCGTGACCGACGACGACCTCGTGCCCGCCGACCCGCCCCTTCCCCGGGCCGACCTTCTGCTGGGCTGCAACCGGGAGGAGTACCGGCTGTGGTTCGTACCCGGCGGCACGGTGGACCGCGTCAACCGGCTCACCCTGCGGCTCGCCCTGTTCAAGTTCCGTATCCCGCAGCGGTTGGCGCGGCTGTACGGAGCCACCCGACCGCACGCCAAACCCGGTGAGCTCCTCGGGGAGATGGCCACCGACCTGCTGCTGCGGGGGCCCCTCAACCGCCTGGCCGACTCCCGGCCCGACCGCACCTTCCTCTACGAGTTCGCCTGGCGCTCGCCCGTGATGGGGCTCGGCGCGTGCCACGCGCTGGAACTCGGCTTCGTCTTCGACAACCTGCGCGCCGCCGAGGACCTGACCGGGCCGGACGCCCCCCAGCCACTGGCGGACGCCATGCACCGCGCCTGGGTCTCCTTCGCCGCCACGGGGCACCCGGGCTGGCCGGGCTGGAACGCGGACCGGCCCGTCATGGTCTTCGACCACCCCGGCTCCGGCCCGGTCCTCGCGCCCCGGCACGAGGAACTCCGTGCCTGGCTGTGACCGCTGACCGGTGTCATCCGGCGATGCCACGTTGATCCGCGGGCCCGGCCAGGTCCCTGGCGACGAGCGCCGCCTGGAGCAGCCGGGCCTGTGCGGGAACCGCGAGGTCGAGGCCGGTCAGCGTGCTCACTCGCTGCAGCCGGTAGTCAAGGGTGTTGCGGTGCACGCACAGATCCGACGCCGTCCGGCGGCGGTTGAGCCCTCTCTCGACGAACACGCGCAGCGTCTCGAGCAGGAAGGGATGCTCCTCCAAGGGGTCGAGCTTGGCCGCCAGCCGTACGAGGCCGTCCCCGGGGCGCGCGATCTGATGCTCCAGCAGCACGTCGTCGAGGCGGTAGCACCCGGGCGGGCGTCCCAGGCGCCGTACGAGGTCCAGTACGCGGCCGGCCTCCTGCGCCGCTGCCGGAACGGCGGCCGGGACGGAGGAGCGGGCAGCGGCGGCCCGCACGCTCTGCCCGACGTCCTTCTCCAGCCGGGCCACCAGGCCGGGCACGTCGGCGCTGCCCGGCAGCAGGGCGATCCAGGACACGTGGTCCATCAGCACGGGGATCCCGGTGAAGGCGTCGAGCGAGGACTGCACCAGTCTCGTCGGCGGGTCGGACTCGAACGCGAAGGCGACCACCTCGTGCTCGCCCACCACGGACACCCGTGCCACGTCGGCCAGCTCCTCGTACGGCCGTCCCGCCAGCAGGGCGCCGAGCAGGGCCCGGCGTACCCGCTTGTCCTCGCTGTGGAGGTCCTCCTGGGCGTTCTGGTGGGCGAGGACGACCGCGGGCAGCGCGGCGTGCAGGCAGGCGAGGAGCCGGCCGCCCGCTCCGGCCAGCTCGCCGGGCTCCGCGACCTCGGTCAGCGTCTGCCACCACACCTCGGCGCCGATCAGGTACGCGGTGATCACCGCTTCGAGGGGGACGCGCTCCTCGGCCCGGCGCGCCGACCACTCGATGAGCCGGGTCAGGTCGCCCGGACCCATCGGACCCGCGCCCCCGTCACGCAGGGCCCTGAGCAGCAGCGCGTGCACCGCCGTGATGGACCGCGCGACCTCGCCCTCGAGGGTGGCGCGGGGCAGCGCCCCGTAGAACGGCGCCTCCGCCGCGCAGCGCGCGACCACGACGGCGGTGAGGTCACCGACGCGTGCGGCCATCCGGGCGTGCAGGTCCGACATCGGCGCATCGTCACACCACCCCGAGCGTGCCGTCAATCGCGGCTCCCGGTCCGGCGACGGGGGCCGTGCGTGCGGCGTGTCCCCGAGCCGCTCGCGGCGCGCACTCATGCGCGGGCTTCTCGCAGCTCGCGCTTGAGCACCTTGCCGCTGGGGCCCAGGGGCAGCTCGGGGAGGAAGCGTACGATCCGCGGGTACTTGTGCTGGCCCAGGCGCTCCCGGCTCCAGGCGACGAGCTCGTCCTCGGTGACTTCGTGGCGCAGCACCACCACGGCGCAGATCTCCTCGCCCCGGGCCGGATCGGGCAGTCCGATGACGGCGACCTCGGCGACGGCGGGGTGGCGGGCGAGCACCTCCTCGACCTCGCGGGGGTAGACGTTGTAGCCGCCCCGGATGACGAGGTCTTTCTTGCGGTCGACGATGCCGAGGAAGCCGTCCTCGTCGCGCACGCCCAGGTCGCCGGTGCGGAACCAGCCGTCGACCAGGGCCGCGGCGCTCGCCTCGGGGTCGTCGAGGTAGCCGGCGAAGACGTTGTGCCCGCGGATGACCACCTCGCCGACCTCACCGTCCGGCAGGAGCGCTGTGTGCTGCTCCCGATCGGGGTCGGCGATCGCGGCCTCGACGCCCCACACGGGGTGGCCGACGGTCCCGGGGCGGCGGCCGGTGGTGCGCTGGTTGAAGGTGGCGGCCGGGGAGGTCTCGGTGAGCCCGTAGCCCTCCAGGATCTCGGTGTCGAAGGCCGTCTCGAAGCGCTCCAGCAGGGCGACCGGGAGCGCCGCGCCGCCGGAGACGCACACCCGCAGCGCCGCGGGGCGGCGGTCGTCGTCCGCGGCCGCCTCGGTGAGAGCGTGGTAATCGGAACCCCTGCAGGTGCTGCCGACCGGCGGGTACCTACCCCCGGTACTCCTCCAGCAGCCGCAGCCAGATCTCGCTGATCGTCGGGAACGCCGGAACCGCGTGCCACAGCCGCTCGATCGGCACCTCTCCGGCGACCGCGATGGTCGCCGCGTGCAGGAGTTCGGCCGCGCCCGGTCCGACGAAGGTGACGCCGAGCAGGATCTCGCGGTCCAGGTCCACCACCATGCGGGCCCGGCCCCGGTACCCGTCGGCGTACAGGCCTGCTCCGGAGACCTTGCCGAGGTCGTAGTCCACGGCCCGGACCCGGTGTCCGGCGCGCTCCGCCTCCGCGAGGGTCAGGCCCACCGATGCGGCCTCCGGGTCGGTGAACACGGCCTGCGGGAGGGCCTCCGTATCGGCGGTCGCCACGTGTGCGCCCCAACGGCCGGTGTCGAGCGGTCCGTTGCCCGCCGCTCGGGCGGCGATGACGGCGCCCGCGATCCGGGCCTGGTACTTGCCCTGATGGGTGAGCAGCGCCCGGTGGTTCACGTCGCCGACCGCGTACAGCCAGTCGATGCCCGGGACCCGGCAGCTGTCGTCCACCGCGATCCAGCCGCCCGGGGTCAGCCCGACGGTGTCCAGACCGATGTCCTCGGTGCGCGGGGAGCGCCCCGTCGCCACCAGCAGCTCGTCGCCCTCCAGCGTCTCGCCGCCTTCGAGCACCACGGCGACGGGCCCGGTCGAGCCGTCCCGTACGACGGACTCGACGGCCACGCCCGTACGGACCACCGCGCCCGCCTCGCGCAGCGCCTCGGCGACCAGTTCCCCGGCGAAGGGCTCCATGCGGGGCAGCAGCCCGGAGCCCCGTACGAGCAGGGTCACCTCGGAGCCGAGGGCCTGCCAAGCCGTGGCCATCTCCACGGCCACCACGGACCCGCCGACGATCAGCAGCCGGCCCGGCGCCGCCTGCGCCGACGTGGCCTCGCGGCTGGTCCACGGGCGGGCGTCCCCGATGCCCGGCAGGTCCGGGATCACGGCCCGGGTGCCGGTCGCGACGACGACCGCGTGCCGGGCGGAGAGCACGTGGTGCTCGCCCTCCGGGCTGGTGACGGCGACCTTGCGGACCCCGTACAGCCGCCCGTGGCCCCGGTACACGTCGGCGCCGACCGACTCCAGCCAGTCGACCTGGCCGTCGTCCTTCCAGCTCCCGGTCCAGTAGTCCCGGTGCGCGAACACCGCTGCCGCGTCCAGGGGACCGGCCACGGAGCCCGCGAGACCGGGCACCCGGTGCGCGTCGGCCCGGGCCAGCGCCGGGCGCAGCAGCGCCTTGCTGGGGATGCAGGCCCAGTACGAGCACTCGCCGCCCACCAGCTCGCTCTCGACCAGCGCCGTGCTCAGCCCGGCGGCGCGGGTCCGGTCCACGACGTTCTCGCCGGCCGGGCCCCCGCCTAGGACCACTACGTCGTACTCCACCGCTTCGCTCATCGGGCCAGTCTCACCGCACGACGGGGGGCCCGTCACGTAATCAGGCGTCCGGCGTGCCGGGCTCCTCGGTCGCGGTGCCGGCGGCGCCGGCCTGCTCGGCGGCGATCTTCGTCCGCACCTCGTCCATGTCCAGGGCCCTGGCCTGGGTGATGAGGTCCGTCAGCGCCGCCTCGGGCAGCGCGCCGGGCTGCGAGAAGATCGCGACCTGGTCCCGGACGATCATGAGGGTGGGGATCGAGCTGATCTGGAAGGCGGCGGCGAGCTCCTGCTGCGCCTCGGTGTCCACCTTGGCGAAGAGCAGGTCGGGGTTGGCCTCGGCGGCCTTCTCGTAGACCGGGGCGAACTGCAGGCAGGGACGGCACCAGCCCGCCCAGAAGTCGATCAGGACGAACGAGTTCTCGCTCACCGTCTGGTCGAAGTTCTCCTTGGTGAGTTCGACAGTAGCCACGGTTTTCCAGACCTCCAGAGTGTGGTGCCGCTCGTTTCCTTGAGCTGCTTGTTTTCCCTGAACGAACGACCGGCTCGAAGCATTCCTGACCGAGCCCGATGCACGCAATGCGCGAAATGAGCACAATGGGCCCGTGAACCACACCGGCCGCGTGAACCACACCGGCCCCGTCTCCCCCGACGGCGCCACCGCTGCCGCCGCCCCGCACACCGTGGAGTTCCTCCGCCGGCTGTGCCCCGGCGAGGACCCGGACCGTGCGGCCTGGGGGGTCCGGATCGACGGTACGGGCGGACACGGTCCTCTGGGGAGGCCCCCTAGAACGGATGCCCGCCCGGGGTGGCTCGGAGCGTGGTCCAGCGCAGCTCGGTGAAGGCGTCGAGGTTCGCCTCGCCGCCGAAGCGGGCGCCGGTGCCGGACGCGCCGACGCCGCCGAAGGGGGCCACCGCCTCGTCGTTCACCGTCTGGTCGTTGACGTGCGCGATCCCGACCGGGATCCGGCCCGCCAGGTCCAGCCCGCGCGCCGCGTCGCCGGTCACGATCCCGAGGGAGAGCCCGTAGGGGCCGGCGGTGGCCAGTTCCACCGCCTCGTCCTCCGTCGCGAAGGACCGTACGGGCGCCACCGGACCGAAGACCTCCTCCGCGTAGGCGGGGCTGTCGTCGTCGGCGCCCGCCAGCACCGTGGGCCGGTAGAAGAGGTCCTGGTGGGCGCCGCCCGCGACGAGCTTGGCGCCCTGTGCGGTGCTGGCTTCCACCAGGCCGTGGACGCGGTCCAGCTGGGACCGGTCGATGAGCGGGCCCAGGTGCACCCGCTCGCGGTACGGGTCCCCGACCGCGAGCTCCTCCGCGCGCGCGGCGAGCCTCTCCACGTACTCGTCGTAGAGCGAGGCGTGCACGAGGTGCCGGCCGGCCGTCATGCAGATCTGGCCCTGGTGGAAGAAGGAGCCCCAGGAGGCCTGCGCGACGGCCGCCTCCACATCGGCGTCGTGGAGCACGACCAGTGCCGAGTTCCCGCCCAACTCCAGGTGTGCGCGCTTGAGGTGACGGCCCGCCAGTTCTCCGACGAGCCGTCCGCTCGCGGTGGATCCGGTGAACGAGACCACCCTGACCAGGGGGTCGGTGACCACTGCCGCGCCCGTCTCGGCGCCGCCGGGCAGGACGTGCAGCAGTCCGCCCGGCAGGCCGGCCGCCGCGAACACTGCGGCGAGTGCGAGCCCGCCGCTGACAGCGGTACGGCGGTCCGGTTTGAGGAGCACCGCGTTGCCGAGGGCGAGCGCGGGCGCGACCGAGCGGATCGAGAGGATCAGCGGTGCGTTGAAGGGCGCCACCACCCCCACGACACCGACCGGTTCGCGGCGGGTGAAGGACAGCCGCGGCGCCTCGCTCGGCAGCACCTGCCCGGCCGGGCGCGAGGCCAGGGCCGCGGCCTCGTAGCACTCCTGCGCGGCGACGTGCAGCTCGAAGTCGGCCTTGCCGGGGATGGATCCGGACTCCCGGACCAGCCAGTCCCGCAGCTCCTGAGCGTGGGCGGTGAACAGGTCACCGGCCCGGCGCAGCACGGCCGCCCGCTCCATGTGGGTGGCCCGCGCCCAGTCCCGCTGGGCCGCGTGGGCCCGTACGGCGACCTCCGCGACATCGGCCGGGGCGGCCAGGTCGATGGTCGCGAGGGTCTGGCCGGTGGCGGGTTCGACGACCGGTGCGGTACCTCCGGTGAGGGTGGGTCCGTCCTGCCAGAGCGTCGGATCGAGGAGCGGCATGGCGCGGGGCCTCCGGGTGCGGGGAGCGTGGCGGCGGGGGGGTGGCGGCAGCACGCGCCATCGTGCCACCCCACCGCGCCGGAGGCATCAATTCTCTTCGTTTGCAGAGCAGTTGACGCCGGACTATGACCGGAAACGATCGACAGGCCGGAGTCGGGTCAGCGCTCCAGTACGAGGGCGATGCCCTGCCCCACACCGATGCAGAGGGCCGCGATCCCGGTACCGGATCCGGCCGCCGCGAGCTGGTGCGCCACCGAACCCGCCAGCCGGGCGCCCGAAGCACCGAGCGGGTGCCCGATCGCGATGGCCCCGCCCCGCGGGTTGACCACGGCCGGATCCAGCTCGGGCCAGGCGGCGAGGCATCCCAACGCCTGCGCCGCGAAAGCCTCGTTGAGTTCGAAGGCGGCCAGATCGGCGAAACCGCGGCCCGCCTTGGCGAGCGCGCGCTCGACCGCCTCCACCGGCCCCAGGCCGAAGAGCTGGGGCTCGATCCCGGTGACGGCAGACGCGCTGATCCGGGCCAGCGGCTCCCGCCCGGTGGCGGCGAGACCCTCCTCGTCCGTCAACAGCAGTGCTGCGGCGCCGTCGTTGAGCGGCGAGGCGTTGCCCGCCGTGACCGTGCCGGTGCCGTCGCTGCGGAAGGCGGGCTTCAGGCGCGCGAGCGCCTCCGGGCCGGATCCCTCGCGGATGCACTCGTCGCGCAGCAGATCCACACCCGCGTACGGGACCACCTCGGCGTCGTACTGCCCTGCGGCCCAGGCCGCCGCGGCCTTGCGGTGGCTCTCCAGCGCGAAGGCGTCCTGCGCCTCGCGGGTGATGCCGTGCTTGTCGGCGACGAGCTCGGCGCCCTCGCCGAGCGAACCGGCCCACTCCGCGGGCATCCGGGGGTTGGTCATCCGCCAGCCGAGCGTCGTGGACCACATCTGCTGGTGCCCGGCGGGGAAGGCGCGCTCCGGCTTCTGCACCACCCAGGGAGCCCGGCTCATCGACTCGACACCCCCCGCGATGGCGACGGAGGCGTCCCCGAGCGCGATGGCGCGGGCCGCCTGCACGACGGCTTCGAGCCCGGAGCCGCAGAGGCGGTTGACGGTGACCCCGGGCACGGTCACGGGGAGCCCGGCGAGCAGCACCGCCATGCGGGCCACGTCGCGGTTGTCCTCGCCCGCGCCGTTGGCGTCCCCGAAGACGACGTCGTCGATGCGGGCCGGGTCCAGTGCGGGCGTACGGTCCACGAGCGCGCGCACCACGTGGGCGGCCAGGTCGTCGGGGCGGACACCGGCGAGGGCGCCGCCGAACTTCCCGATCGGGGTGCGGACGGCGTCGACGACGTAGACGTCGCGGACGGTACGGATGCTCATGGAGTCCCTCCGGGGCGAACGGGAGGCGGCGCGGCACACCCGACACCACTGCCCGGCCCGGCGCACGCTCCGCCCGCGCCCGGTGGGGCGCGCCCGAAGTCTCCGTCCCCCCGACCCCTCTGTCAACGGCCCCCATCCCTCATCGGGGCCCTGGCCGGCGCCCGGCGCCGACCCCGGCCGCATCCAGCCCCGCCGGCGTTTGAGGCGCGGGGGTCCGGGGGCAGGCCCCCGGGAACGGCGCGGCACACGACCACGGCGCTTCGCTCCGGCCTCGCCGGCGTTTGATACACGGCCACGGCACCGCAGCCGGAAACGGCGGCCGACCCACGCCGCCCCCGCCCCCGCCCCCGCCCCCGGACGGAGTCCCTCAGCGGCGTCCCGGCGCCGGGGCGCCCACCCGCCCGGAGCGGCACGGCAGGCTCACGTCGAGTCCCGCGGCACCGCCACCGCGGCCATCAGGTCATGCCTGCGCACCGCTGCCGAAGGCTCCCGTACCGCCTCGTCCACCAGCGCCGCCAGCCGCTCCCCGGTCGGCATCTCGATCTGCACCGTGCTGAGCCTCGGCCGCAGCAGCCGCCCGATCAGCAGATCGTCCGCGCCCATCACGGCGACGTCCTCCGGCACCCTCAGCCCCACGTCCTGGAAGGCCCGCATCAGCAGCATCGCGTACTCGTCGTTGTACGCGAACGCCGCCTCGAGCCCGAGCGAGCCCCACCGCTCCGCCAGCTTGGCCGCCGACTCCTCCGAGTAGGCCATCCGCAGGGCCACGATCTCCGCCCCCGCCACGGACCGCGCACCCTCGAGCCGGGGCGTGGAGAACAGCTCCAGCCCCTCCTCCTCCGGCACGACCACGCCGATCCGCCGCCTGCCCCGCCCCACGAGGTGCTCCGCCGCCCGGGCGCCGACCTCCGCCTGGTCCATGACCAGCGCGTGCGCCCCGGCCACGGCTTCCGGCCCCATCGTCAGCACCGCGCGCGCCCCGGCCCGCTTGAGCGTGGCCACGTTGTGCGCGGACAGGGTGATCTCCCCGAGGGAGAGCACCGCGACCGGCCGCAGCTCGGCCCAGGCCCGCGCGGCCTCGTCACCGGTGAGGCCGAGGCTGCCGTACTGGACCACCGTGTAGTCGAGGCTGCGCAGCGCCCACTGCAACTCGTTGAGGAAGGTGCTGTACAGCGGGCCGATCGGCACGTGCGAGGTGGGCAGCAGGACGATGCGCGTGTGCCCGGCACGCAGGCTGCGGGCGGCCGCGTGGGGGACGTAGCCGAGCTCTTCGGCGGCCTCGCGCACCTTGCGGCGGGTCGGCTCGCTGATGCGTACGGCCTCCGCGTTGTTCAGGACGTACGAGACCGTCGCGCGCGACACCCCGGCGAGACGGGCGACGTCCGCGCTGGTCGGCACGGGCGGCGCCGACGGTGACGGCAGTGTGGGCGGCGTGGAAGGTGTGGGGGGCTTCGGTGACTGAGACATTGCCGTGGCATCTTTCCAGACCGTTTGTGCCCAGGGGCTAGCGGATGGCCGGAAACCAATGCTACACAGTGGTTACACGATTCACTGACACGTGTAACCAGGGCGTCACCCCAGCTTCACCAAAGGTGTCTCCACACGTGCCGGTGCCGTGTCCAGTCGTGCCGCCGCCCTGCCGCGTTCCGTCGCACCCCCGCCGTCGTGACGGGGCGGCGCGCACTCCTCCCCACACCCCTCAGTGCACCCCTCCGTACCCCTCGCCCCTTACCAAACTGCCCAGGAGGGCACCGTGGCCCTTTCCTCCCCCGGCACCGGCACCGCTGCCGCCACCACCACCGACGCCCCCGCCTCCCCGCGCGGCCTGCTCCCCTTGCTGCTCGTCGGCAACGGCGCCATGTACGCGCTCTACGTCGGCGTCGCCGGCGTACTCCTCGCCCTCCAGGTCGAAGACATCGACGCGGCGAACAAGGTCGCCAACTTCGGCCTGATCGCGGGGGTCTCGGCGATCTTCGCGACCGTTTTCAACCCGGTCGCGGGCGCCCTGTCCGACCGGAGCGGACGGCGCAACCCCTGGATCCTGGGCGGTGGACTCGCCGCGATACCGGCGATGTTCCTGCTCGGCGCCGCGGACACGATCCTGCTCATCACCATCGCCTGGTGCCTCGGCCAGGCCGTGATGAACATCTACCAGGCCGCCATCACCTCCGTGGTCCCCGACCGGGTGTCCATGAGCGCCCGCGGCAAGGCATCCGCGGCCGTCGGCCTCGGCCTGCCGCTGGGCTCGACCATCGGCGCCCTGATCGGCGCGGCCTTCTCGGACGACTACCGCACCGGATACCTGATCTTCGGCGCGATCGTCGCCGGCGCCGCCGTCCTGTTCACCACCTGCACCCGCGAGGAACGGCGCCCGGCCAAGCCCTCCATGCCGGTCAAGGCGCAGCTGGCCGCCTTCGCGAGCGCCCTGGGGGACCACGACTTCCGCTGGGCGTTCATCGGGCGGGCCCTGCTGGTCCTCGGCTACTTCGCGGTGAGCGGCTACCAGCTGTACATCCTCCAGGACCACACCGTGCTGCCCGAGGGCATGAAGCCGGAAGCGGCTGTCGCCATCATGATGCCGCTGACCAGCGTGGCGATGGTCGTCTCCACCGTCCTGGGCGGCTGGCTCTCGGACAAGTACGACCGCCGCAAGCTCTTCGTCGGCGCCTCCGCCCTGCTGTCCGCCGTCGCGCTGGTGATCCCCGCCCTGTCGACCAGCTGGACGGCCATGCTGGCCTTCGCCGTGATCAACGGCCTCGCATTCGGCTGCTACATGGCCGTCGACACCGCACTCGTCACCATGGTGCTCCCCAAGGCGGAGGACGCCGCCCGCGACATGGGCGTACTCAACATCGCCAACGCCGGCCCGCAGATCGTCGCCCCCTTCATCGCCTCCGTGATCGTGTCCGTGAGCGGCGGCTACACGGCCCTGTTCATCGCGGCCGCCGCCCTGGCGGTGGCGGGCGCCCTGGCGGTCAAGCCGATCCGCAGCGTCCGCTGACGGCTCAGCCGCCCCACCCACACCCTGACCACCCACCACCCACCACCCACCACCCACCACCCACCACTCACCACCCACCACCCACCACCCACCACTCACCACTCACCACTCCTGACGATGAAGGGCACCACCGTGCAGCTCCACACCCACACCTGGGGCGAAGGCGACCGCATCGCCCTCCTGATCCACGGGATCATGGCCGACCACCGGACCTGGCGCCGGGTCGGACCCGCCCTCGCCGAGCGCGGGTACCGCGCCATCGCCGTGGACCTGCGCGGCCACGGCGCCAGCGGCCGGGGCGAGTACAGCCCGGAGGCCTTCGCCGACGACGTGGTCGAAACGCTCCCGGCCGGCGCCGAGCTCGCCATCGGCCACTCCCTCGGCGGCCTGACCCTCTCGAAGGCCGTCGACCGCCTGAAGCCGAAGCGCGCCGTGTTCTCCGACCCTGCCTGGCACTTGGCGGAGCTCGGCGAGGGCTTCGGACCCGAGATGTTCGCCCAGTTCAAGTCCGCGCCCAAGGAGCAGATCCAGGCAATGAACCCGCGCTGGGAGGAGGCCGACGTGGACGTCGAACTGGCCACTCTGGCCGTCTGGGACGAGGCCACCGCCCTGAGCCTGACCCCGCTGATGGGCACGGACCTGCTGCCGGCCGCGCCCGTGGTCCCGTCCCTCGTACAGTTGGCGGACCCGAGCTTCCTGATCTCCCCCGAGCGCGCGGCGGTCCTCAAGGAGCGCGGCTTCGAAGTCCGCTCGGTCACCGGCGCCGGCCACACCATCCACCGAGACGACTTCGACGGCTTCATGGCCTCCCTGGAGGGCTGGCTCTAGGGCCCGACCCCACCAACAAGGAGCCTCCTCCTGCCCCCCATCCCCCGCCCTCCCGGCAGAACTCGCCGTTCAGCCGGTAGGGCGGGGCAGTTGATCGCAGCGAAACGAACAGACCGCCCACATCCACCACCCACCTCCCTGATTCACTCGGTCACATGGGGAGGACCGGAACACTCATCGGCCACACACGACGACTCCTGGCGCACGAGCGGCGCCAACTGGCGAGTCTCGGCTTATGGATCACTCGACGCACGCACGGAGTGAGGGGGCCCGGACATCGCCGTCGGATACGCGCGGGCTGGGGCCTCGACGGCGTACGCGCTGGTATTCCTCTGCGCGATCGAGACGGCCGGGGTCTCCTTCATGCTTGCCCCTTATCCGGCCGCCCACTTGACCATGCTCGGTGAAACAGCAGGTCAACCACCCACACAGGCCTGCCCGAGACCGACCTTCTGCAACACCCTTGAGGACGTGTATCGAAAGTACTTCAGGGCGATCGTCAGGCTGCCCCGCTACGGTGCGGGCATGGTGAATTTCGTGCTGGTTGCAGGTGCGCGGCTCGGGGCGTGGGCGTGGGACGAGGTGGTGCCGTATCTGCATGCGGCCGGCCACGGCGTCTACCCGTTGACGCTGTCCGGTCTTGCTGACAAGCGGGGTGTGCCGGCGGGGCAGCAGACCCACGTCCAGGACATCGTTGCCGAGGTCGAACGCCAGGGTCTGCGTGACGTCGTCCTGGTCGGTCACAGCTACTCGGGCATCCCGGTCGGTCAGGCCGCGGAGCAGATCGGCGACCGGCTGGCCCGCGTGGTATTCGTCGACTCCAACGTTCCGACTGATGGCGAGTCCTTTGCCTCCGCCTGGCCGGACGGCGGGGCGGGGGTAAAGGCATCGATCGCCGAAAATGGAGGGTTCTGGCCGCTCGTGCCCGCAGCTCACTACAACGGCGAGGGTCTCACCGATGAGCAGGTCGCACGCCTCGTGCGTGGCTCGACGCCGCACCCGGGCGCCACGCTGATCGAGCCCGCCCTGCTCGCTGGGCCGCTCGACGAACTTCCGGCGACGTACATCCAGTGTCTGCTCGCCGGGGCCGAGCTCGACGACGACGTGACCGAGCTGCTGAACAGCAAGCACTGGCGGCTGGTCACGATGGACACCGGCCACTGGCCGATGTTCTCCCAGCCGCGCGAACTGGCACAGATCTTGCTTGATGTAGCCGGGGAGTAACTGCAGGTCCGTGCTTGCGCGCTCCGTTGGGGCATGTATCAAGGCGCTGGCCCAGCACGCTTCAAAAAGTGCCCGGACGCACGCGGTGATCTGATGCGGCACATGCGGTGATGGCATCCTTGGCCGGTGCTCTCCTCTGATCATGCAGGTGCCGTGTTCTTCGACGTCGATGGCACTCTCGTCCCGCGGACGAGTTCGTCGGTCTTCCTGGCCGGCTTCCTCGGACATCGCGACGAATTGGCAGAGGCGGAGGGCGGGTACGCCTCAGGCGCCCTGGACAATCGGCACGTCTCGGAGCTGGATGCGGCGGGCTGGGCAGGCGTGTCCGAGGGGCAGGTCCTCGGCTGGCTCGAGGGGCTTCCCCTGGTCTCGGGAATTCCGGAGACCGTGGCCTGGTGCTGGAGCAACAGGCTGGTGCCCGTCCTGGCGACCCTGGCCTGGTCCCCGGTCGGCAGCTACCTGACCGACCGCTTCGGCTTCCATTCGTTCAGCGGACCCCGGCTGGAGACCGCCCGAGGCCGGTTCACGGGGCGCGTCGCCCGCCACTTCGACGAGTACGACAAGCGGGACTTCGCCCTCGCGCAGGCGCAAGAGCTGGGGCTGGCCCCCCTCTCGTGCGGGGCAGTGGGAGACAGCCGTTCCGACCTGCCGCTGTTCGCCTCGGTAGGGGTGGCCGTGGCGTTCAACGCCTCGCAGCACGCGCGGACAGCTGCGACGGTCGTGGTCGAGGACGACGACCTTCGAGGTGTACTCCCGCACTTGAGCCGGCTGGCCACAGCCACCCGCTGACGGCCGCGACAGCACGCGCGGCGGCCGCCCCTGGTGAAGCAGGGCGCTTGGCCCCACCCCCTGATGGGGGGGTGGGCGTCAGTCGAGGACGGCCGTGGCTTCGACCTCGACGAGGAGATCGGGTTCCCCCAGCGCCGCAACGCCGAGCAGTGTGATCGGCTTGACGGGGTCGATGCCCAGCTTGGCCGCCGCCCGGGCCACGCCCTCCCCCAGCAGCGGCATCTTCTCAGGGCTCCAGTCGACGACGTAGACGGTCAGCTTCGCCACGTCGTCGAAGGATCCGCCGATCTCGGCCAGGGCGGTGCCGATGTTGAGATAGCACTGCTCGACCTGAGCGGCGAAGTCCCCCTCACCGACCTTCCGCCCCTCGGCATCGCGTGCGACCTGGCCCGCGAGGAACACCAGCTTCGATCCGGTGGCGATCGAGAGCTGGCGGTACACGTCGGGTTTCGGCAGCCCGTTGGGATTGACCAGCTTCACGGCCATGACGGCTCCTTCTCATCGGGGCGCACGCTCCGGCGCGCAACTCTCCAAAGCATAGCACTGCTATGTATTGTAGGAACATGGCGCGAACCAAGGACCCGGCGATCCGCTCCCTCCTGATCGAGCGGGCCGCGATGATGCTGCGCACCCGCGAACCGGTCACCCTCCGCTCGCTCGTGGCCGGGACCGGCGTGTCGACGATGGCCGTCTACACCTACTTCGGCGGCATGGACGGCCTGTGGACGGCCATGCGTCAGGAGGGCTTCAAGCGCCTGGCAGCAAGGCTCGACGCCGTGTCGATGTCCGCGGATCCGGTACGGGACTTGGCCGCGCTCGGAGCCGCCTACGTGAACAACGCCCTGGCCGCCCCCGACCTCTACCGGATCATGTTCGACGCCGGGTTCGAGCTCGAAGACGCCGAGGCCGCTGACGAGACCTTGCACTGTCTCGTCAGCGCCGTCGAACGCGCCAAGGCCGGCGGCCGCTTCCGCGACGACATCGACCCGTTGACCCTGGCGACGCAAAGCTGGGTGATCGGCCACGGACTCGCGTCCCTGGTCGCAACGGGCCCCCTGCCGCGCCAAGTCCTCAGCCAGGGCGTGCCCCTGCTGACCGCACTGTTCACGAGCTCCGGCGACGCCGCCGAAAGGTGCCTCCGCTCCGTCGAACTCGGCTGGCCGACAGCACCCGCCCCGCCCGAGGAAGGGAGCTCGACTCCCGGGACGCCGCCCGGCACCCCACGCAGCCACCCGGTAACCTCGCCCGAATGACGGCACTTTCACACCACAGCAACGGTCACGTCGAGCAGCCGGGTCGTGACGGGCACACCGCGACCGCCGAGGCCGATCCGCATGCCATCGGGCCGGTGCAGACCTCGTACGCCCCCGATCGCGACGGGGATCCCGACCCCGGGGAGATCGTGTGGACCTGGGTTCCGTACGAGGAGAACGACGGGCGCGGCAAGGACCGGCCGGTGCTGGTCGTGGCCCGCGAGGGGAGCGGCACGCTCCTCGCCGTGCAGCTGTCCAGCAAGCGGCACGACCACGACCGGGAGTGGGTCCCCATCGGGACCGGCCCGTGGGACAGCGCGGGCCGGGAGTCCTGGGTCGACGTGGACCGGGTGCTGCGCGTACACGAGGACGGCATGCGGCGGGAGGCGTGCGCGCTGGACCGGGGCCGGTTCCAGCTCGTCGTGGACCGGCTGCGCGAGCGGTACGGCTGGCGCTAGGGCCTGTCGTCACATTCCCGTCGTCGCCCGAAGGGCGGCCTCCGGCCCCGGCTCCCGCCCGCCTCTCCGACATGTGTCCTCCCCGCCCCCTTGCGACAATGGGTCCATGACCGGCACAGGGCCCCAGGGCCCGGGACGCTACGGCGAGCGGGTCTTCCGCCCCGAGGCCGGGGGCGAGGGGGACCGGATCGACCTCGGCTCCCTGACCTACGACGGGACGACCATGGCCCGGCTGCGGCAGCTGGGCGTGGGCCCGGGCTGGACCTGCCTGGACGTCGGAGCGGGAACCGGGACGGTGGCGCGCCGGCTGCTGGAGGAGGCGGGGGTCGCGGAGGTCCTCGCGGTGGACCGGGACGTACGCTTCCTCGCCGCGCACCCCGTGCCGGGACTGACCCCGCTGCAGGCGGACATCACCGCGGACGGTTTCTCCCCGGGCCTCTTCCGGCTGGTCCACGCCCGCTTCGTCCTCATGCACCTGCCGGACCGGCCTCGGCTGGTCGCCCGGCTCGTCGAGCTGCTCGCCCCCGGCGGAGTCCTGGTGATCAGCGACGCCGTGGACCTGACGACGGAATCCGCGCCCCCCACCCCGTACACCGACGCGATGCGGGCCATGTGGCGCGGGCTGCGCGACAGCATCGGCACGGACGTGTCGCAGGTGGTCCACCACCCCGAGCTGCTGGAGGCGGCGGGGCTGGAATCGGTGGCGGCCGAGATCCACGTGCCACCGCTGCTGCCGGGCAGTGCGATCAGCCGGTTCTGGGCGGACACCTGGGACCGGGCCCGGGCGGACATGCTGGCGACGGGGCTTCTCGACGAGGACCGGCTCGCCGAGGCCCTGCGGCTGCTGGACTCCCCCGGGTACGCCGGGCTGTCTCCCGGCATGCTCACGGCCTGGGGCTGGAAAACCGGAGCACCCGGAGTGCCCGGAGCACCCCGAGTGCCCGAAGCTTCGTAGGCGTCCGCCGCGGTCCGGCACCCGGCCGGTTACTCGGGGGTAGGCCTGCTCCGTCCGGGTGTTGTACGGTCCCTCCCGTCAGCGGAACGCAAGCGGAGGGTGGTGCCGTGCGTCCTCCACCACCGCGTGCGCCACGGTCGATGAGTGAGGCGGTCGTCCATGGCGGACCATGACCTGTCGGGCTTCGAACGCGACGCGTTCACCCACGGGGACAGCACGCGCCCCGTCCTGCGCCTCGGCAGCGGGCCCGCGGTGATCGTGATCGCGGAGATCCCCGGGATCACCCCGAAGGTGCTGGAGTTCGCCGAACGGGTGGCCGCGCTGGGCTGCACCGCCGTACTCCCGGTGCTGTTCGGCACACCCGGACGCGATCCCCACCCCACGGCCCACGGCCTGCTGCGGGGCGCGCTGTACACCGCGTCCAGCATCGGGAACATCTGCGTGAGCCGGGAGTTCACCGTCCTGGCGACCGGCCGCAGTTCGCCCGTCGTGAGCTGGCTGCGCGCGCTGTCCGCGTACGAGCACCAGCGCTGCGGCGGCCCGGGCGTGGGCGCCGTCGGCATGTGTCTGACCGGCGGCTTCGCCCTCGCCATGGCCGTCGACGAGCACCTCCTCGTGCCGGTCCTGTCGCAGCCGTCCCTCCCCCTGGGCATCACCGCCCGCCGGCGGGCCGGCATCGACATCTCCCCCGAGGACCTCGCCACCGTCCGCGGACGCTGCGAGCGCGAGGGCCTGCAGGTGCTGGGGCTGCGCTTCAGGAGCGACCGGCTCACCCCCGACGCGCGTTTCGCGTTCCTGCGCCGCGAGCTCGGGGAGGCCTTCGTCGCCGTCGAGCTGGGGGACGACGCCGCCAACCCGGAAGCCGTGCTCCCGCCGCACTCCGTCCTCACCGAGCATCTCGTCGACCAGCCCGGCCAGGCCACCCGCGCGGCGCTGGACCAGGTGCTCGACCTCTTGCGGACCCGCCTGCTCCCGGATGCGGCCCAAGCCTGGACCTAGGCCGGGGGCCTGGCCCTAGGCCTGGCCCTGACCCTAGGCCTGACCCTGACCCTGACCCTGGCCCTGGCCCGGACCCCAGGCCTGGCCCTGGCCCACCCCCGCCAGCACCCGCTCGAACGTCTCCCGCGTCTCGGGCTTCCGGTCGAGCACGCCGAACACCACCTGTTCGAACACGCCGGCGAACCGCCCCGTCAGCAGCCCCCGGAAGGCCTCCGCCACCTGGGCGGGGTCGTTCCGGAAGACCCCGCACCCCCAGGCGCCCAGCACCAGCCCCCGGTAGCCGTGCAGGGCGGCGACCTCCAGCACCAGCTCCGCGCGGCGGGCGAGCGCGGCGGGGATCTCGGGCTCGCGGTCCGGTTCCTGGCGGCGGATGGTGCCCGCGTTCGGGGCCGGCGAGGTGAGGAATCCGGCGCGGAAGGGGGTGTCCAGCAGGTCGCCCCGGTCGTCGCGGAAGACGGGGACCCCGGGCGAGTGAATCACCCGGTCGGTGTAGAAGGTGCTGACCTCGGCCCGGTGGACCTCGTAGTACTCCGGGGCCTCCAGGAGGGTCTCGTACAGCGCCGAGGCGCGGCAGAGGGCCTCCTCCTGGGCCTTGGCCCCGCGGACGTAGCCGCCCCCGGGATTCCGGGCCGAAGCGAAGTTCAGGACGGCCACCGGGACGGTCCGGGCCGCCCCCGGGCCCTCTTGGGCGAGCCGCCGGGCGGCGACCGTGCTGCTCTCGCCGGTGACCTCGACGACGGTCCGGCGGGTGTCCTTGGAGGCTGGTTCGCCTGGAATGACCTGGTTTGGGCCATATATCCTGGTTCCTGCCTTGGCCTCCGCCACGGCGGCGGCGATCGACACCTGCCGTCCCGACCGCGTCCGGTACCCCCCGGCCGCCACGATCTCCGCGTTCTCCCGCGCGATCTCGCGCAATCTGCCGCTCATAAGGCGATCTTCGGCGCTCCGGCAGGGCGCCCGCAATGGGTTTGTGCTCCAAGGGACGGGTAGGCACGAGTGATGTCACAGCCGACGACAGGAGACGAGGGCCCCGTCATGCCCCAGGACTCACTCACCCGACTGACCGAAGCGAACGCCGAGGAACTGATCCACGGCATCTGTTTCAAGACCGGCCCGCCCCGCCTGCTGGGCGCGGAGCTCGAATGGCTGGTGTTCGATGCCGAACGGCCCGACCGGCCCGTTTCCCACGAACGCCTGGCCGCCGCGCACGACGCGGCCCGCGCCCTCCCCCTCGGCTCCCGCGTCACCGTCGAGCCCGGCGGCCAGCTGGAACTCAGCTCGGCCCCCGCCTCCTCCCTGACCGGCTGCGTCGACGGCCTCCAGTCCGACCTGAAGGCCGTCAGGGGCGTCCTGCGCGACCAGGGCCTGGTCCTGCGCGGACTCGGCCAGGACCCGCGCCGGCCGCTGCGGCGGATGCTGACCAGCCCGCGGTACGAGGCCATGGAGGCCTACTTCGACCGCACCGGCCCGGCCGGGCGCGCCATGATGTGCGCCTCGGCCTCCGTCCAGGTGTGCGTGGACGCCGGTCACGAGGAGCCCGGCCCGCTGGGCCACGGCAGGCGCTGGCGGCTCGCGCACCTCCTCGGTGCGGTGCTGGTCGCCGCCTTCGCCAACTCCCCCGCGCGCGAAGGCCCGTACGCCGGCTGGCGGTGTGCCCGCCAAGGGGTCTGGAGCGACATCGACACCCGGCGCTCCCTCGCCCCGCCCCTGGAGGCGGAGCCGCGCGGTGCGTGGATCCGGCAGGCGCTGGACACCGAGGTGATGTGCGTGCGGGCGGCCGAAGACTGCGGGACGGGCGGGACTGGCGGGGAGGACGGCGGGACGGGCGGGGGCGGAGGGACACACGCGGGCCGTGCGCCCTGGGCGGTACCGCGCGGGCTGACCTTCCGCGACTGGCTGCGCTCCGACCACGGCCTGCGCCCGCCGACCGCCGGAGATCTCGACTACCACCTGACCACCCTCTTCCCACCGGTACGGCCCCGGGGCCATCTGGAGCTGCGGATGATCGACGCCCAGCCCGGCGAGGACGGCTGGCTGGTACCCGTGGCCGTCGTGCACGCGTTGTTCGACGACCCGGAAGCCGCGGAGACCGCGTACCGGGTGGCGAAGGGGCTGGCCGACTCCTACGGCGCCCAGCCCGCGCCGCGCAATCCGCTGTGGCACTCCGCCGCTCGCGACGCGCTGACCGATCCGGAGCTGCGGTCCGCCGCCCGCGCCTGCTTCCGGGCCGCGACATCGGCGCTGCCCCGGCTGGGAGCCGACAGCCACACCGTCGACACCGTCGGCGAGTTCACCGAGCGCTACGTCTCCCGCGGCCGATGTCCGGCCGACGACCGGACCGAACCGGACCGGACCCGGAAGCCGAAGCCGGCACACGGGCAGACGCAGACGCAGACGCAGCAGGCTCCACACACCCTGCCGACCGGCGAGGAGGCACGCTCATGACCGCCGAACCGGAGCTCCTGCGCGAGCGGGCCGCCGCCGCCCTGACCGCGGCGCGCGTCCGTACGGCCGGACTCACCGATGCCGTCACCGAGGCCGAACTGACCGCCCAGCACTCCCCCTTGATGTCTCCGCTGGTCTGGGACCTCGCGCACATCGGGAACATGGAGGAGCTCTGGCTGCTGCGCAACGTGGCCGGCCGGGAATCGATGCACCCCGAGATAGACCCGCTCTACGACGCGTTCGAGCATCCCCGTGCGGAGCGTCCGAAGTTGCCGCTGCTGAGCCCCGACGAGGCCCGACGGTACGCCGCCGAGGTCCGCGGCCGGGTCTTCGACCTGCTGGACCGCACCCCTTTGGAGGGCACGGCCCTGCTGGACGGCGGCTATGTCTTCGGGATGATCGCCCAGCACGAACAGCAGCACGACGAAACGATGCTGATCACCCATCAGCTACGGCAGGGTGCACCGGTGTTGGCGGCACCCGACCCCGACACCCCGCAGGGACCGCTGCCGCCGGCGTCCGAAGTGCTCGTACCCGCAGGGCCGTTCACGATGGGGACCTCCGCGGAACCCTGGTCGCTGGACAATGAGCGGCCCGCGCACGTACGCGAGGTCGAGGCGTTCTGGATCGACACCGTTCCGGTGACCAATGCGGCCTACCAGGAGTTCATGGCGGACGGCGGCTACCGCGAGGAGCGGTGGTGGGAGGCCGCCGGCTGGGCGGAGATCCGACGGCACGGGATCGAGGCCCCGCTGTTCTGGCACCGCGAGGGCGGTACCTGGCTGCGCCGCCGCTTCGGGGTCACCGAACCGGTGCCCGGGGACGAGCCGGTGCTGCACGTGAGCTGGTACGAGGCCGACGCGTACGCCCGCTGGGCGGGGCGCCGGCTGCCCACCGAGGCGGAGTGGGAGAAGGCCGCCCGGCACGATCCGGCGGCCGGGCGCTCCACCCGCTACCCGTGGGGCGACGCGGACCCCACGCCGAAGCACGCCAATCTCGGCCAGCGCCACCTGCGGCCGGCCCGAGCGGGCGCCTATCCGGCCGGGGCCTCCCCCCTCGGGGTGCGCCAGCTCATCGGCGACGTGTGGGAGTGGACGGCTTCGGACTTCCTCCCCTACCCGGGCTTCCGGGCGTTCCCCTACCGCGAGTACTCGGAGGTGTTCTTCGGCCCCGAGCACAAGGTGCTGCGCGGCGGCTCCTTCGCCGTGGACCCCGTGGCCTGCCGGGGCACCTTCCGCAACTGGGACCTGCCGGTGCGCCGGCAGATCTTCTCCGGTTTCCGGACCGCGCGCAGCGCCGACCCCACGGGCCCCACGGCTCCCGCCCGCTCCACAAGCGCCGCAGGCTCCACCGGGCAGGCCTGATGTGCCGTCACCTCGCCTACCTCGGGGCGCCCGTGAGCCTCGGCAGGGTGCTGAGCGAGCCCGAGCACTCGCTGGTCCGGCAGTCGTGGGAGCCGCGCCGCCAGCGTTCCGGCACGGTCAACGCGGACGGCTTCGGCGTCGGCTGGTACGCGGAGGGGGACCCGGTTCCCGCCCGCTACCGCCGGGCCGGACCGATCTGGGGCGACCTGACCTTCAGCGATCTCGCCCGGGTGGTCCGCAGCGGGGCCGTGCTGGCCGCCGTACGCGACGCCACGCGGCCCGGGGCGGACGGAGAGGCTGCGGCCGCCCCGTTCGCGGAGGGGCTGTGGCTGTTCAGCCACAACGGATCGCTGCGGGACTGGCCGGACTCCGCAGCCCCGGTCACGGCCGGACTGCCGCCCCGGGAACTGCTGTCGCTGGCCGCCCGTACGGATTCGGCGCTGATCTGGGCGCTGGTCCTGCACCGGCTGCGGACGGACCCGGACCTCGGTGCGGCGCTGGCCGGGACGGTCCGGGAGCTGGCCGAGGCCGCGCCGGGATCCCGGTTGAACCTGCTGGTGACCGACGGCCGGGCCATCGCGGCGACGGCCTGGGGGGATTCCCTGTGGTACCTGGCCGACGCGGCGGCGCAGCGCACGGTGGTGGCCTCCGAGCCCTACGACGACGACCCACGCTGGTGCGAGGTACCCGACCGGACCCTGCTGACTGCCACCCGCACCCGGGTCGACCTCGTCTCCCTGAAGGAGCCCCCCGCCACCAAAACACACGCATCACACACACCACACGTGCCGCACGCACCGCTTGCACCGCTTGCACCGCTTGCACCGCATCAAGGACTTGCACCGCATCAAGGAGACGAAGGCCCGTGAACGACTTCCAGCTGACCCGCACGCTCGACGAGCACGCCGCCGAGGCGGCGCTGCGCACGGATGTGCGCGACGGGCTGACCCGGTCCCCCAAGTCGCTGCCGCCCAAGTGGTTCTACGATGCGCGCGGCAGCGAACTCTTCGAGGAGATAACGCGGTTGCCCGAGTACTACCCGACGCGCGCCGAGCGGGAGATCCTGCTCGAACGGGCCCGGGAGATCGCCTCGGTGAGCGGGGCCCGCACCCTGGTGGAGCTGGGTTCCGGTTCCTCGGAGAAGACCCGGCACCTGATCGAGGCGCTGCCCGCGCTGGACACGTACGTCCCGGTGGACGTGAGCGAGAGCGCGCTGACCGGGGCGGCGAAGATCCTGCTGGAGGAGCATCCGGGGTTGCGCGTACACGCGTTGCTGGCCGACTTCACCCGGGCGATGCGGCTGCCGGAGTCACCCGGGCCCCGGCTGGTGGTGTTCCTGGGCGGCACGATCGGGAACCTGCTGCCGCCGGAGCGGGCCGTGTTCCTGGCGGACGTACGCGCGATGCTGTCGCCCGGGGACGCCCTGCTGATGGGGACGGACCTGGTGAAGGACCCGGCCGTCCTGGTGTCGGCGTACGACGACGCGCAGGGGGTGACCGGCGAGTTCAACCGGAACGTGCTGTCCGTGGTGAACCGGGAGCTGGGCGCGGATTTCCACACCGCCGACTTCGAGCACGTGGCGGTGTGGAACCGAGAGCACGAGTGGATCGAAATGCGACTGCGGGCCCGCGGGCCGGTGGTGGTCAAGGTCCGGGCGCTGGATCTGGAGGTGCCCTTCGAGGCGGGTGAGGAGATCCTCACGGAGATCTCGGCGAAGTTCCGTCAGGAGGGTGTCCGCCGGGAACTCGCTGCTGCCGGGCTGGAGTTGACCCATTGGTGGACGGACGCGGCAGGCCGCTTCGCCCTGTCGCTGTCGGTGGCGGACGGCATCGGCACCGACGGCTGGGAGGGCACGCCGGGCAGCGGCGCCGCCGCCGGCCGTGACGCGGGTACCGGCTCGACGGGTTCGGCGAGCACCGCGGCCTGAGCCGCCGCCGCGAGGTCCCGCCGGTGCGCGTACCGGCCCGGCGGGATCCGCGGCAGCAGCCACACCTCGGCACGTACCCCGCGGGACCGCGCGATCCGCCACAGCGACGCGGTCAGCACATCGTCCCCGACGAAGGCGGGCGCCCCGGCCGGCCCCCCGTCGTCGAGCAGGTAGCTGATCCGTACGGGCTGTACGGGTACCCGCGCGTCCAGCGCGGCCTGGAACGCGGCCCGCCGGAAGGGGCCCTGGGCGCGTCCGCACCAGGTGGAGCCCTCGGGGTAGACGGTGACGCGGTCGCCGGCGAGCAGGGCCCGGGCGAGAGCGTCGACGGTGGCGGGCAGGGTGCGCAGCCGGTCGCGTTCGATGAAGAGGGTGCCGGCCTGCCGGGAGAGCGGCCCGAGGACCGGCCAGCTCCGGATGTCGCTCTTGGCCAGCATCCGGGAGGGCAGGGCGGCCGCGACGAGCGGGATGTCCAGCCAGGAGATGTGGTTGGCGACGATCAGCCGGCCCCCGCCGGGGCCGGGGGTCCCGTGCACGGTGATCCGCAGGCCGAAGGCGCCCAGCAGGGCGGCGGCCCAGGCCCGTACGACCACGTGCCGGGGCCGCTCCGGCAGCAGCCTCAGCGGCGGGGCGCCCAGGATTCCGAGCAGGACCAGGGCGACGGCGCCGGCGAGGCGCAGTACCGCGCGCGGCACGCTCGCGGTGCGTCCCCCGTGGTCGGCGCAGACCGCGGGAGTGCAGGGCGAGGTCGGGAGCCAGGCGCTCATGCGGCCGGGGCGAGCGCGAGGAAGTGCTTGAGGTAGCGGGGGTTGGTGCGCCGCAGGGAGAGCAGGACGTACAGGTCGGCGCAGCCGAACTCGGCGTCGAGGGCGGGCTCGCCGCAGACCCAGGCGCCCAGGCGCAGGTAGCCGCGCAGCAGCGGGGGCAGTTCCATCCGGCCGGGGAAGTCGATGCCTTCGGGGCTCCAGGGGAGGTGCGGGGTGACCCGGTACTCGACGGGGGCGAGGCTGCGGGTGAGGACGTTCTCCCGGGTGGCGGCGGCCAGCACCCCGCCGTCGGAGAGCGGTATGGAGCAGCAGCCGGCGAGCCAGTTGTGCCCGGAGCGGTCCATGTAGCGGGCAAGGCCGGCCCAGATGAGGGCGATGACGGCGCCGTTGCGGTGGTCGGGGTGGACGCAGGAGCGGCCCACCTCGACCAGGTCGGGGCGGATAGGAGCGAGGGCGGAGAGGTCGAACTCGCCCTCGGAGTAGAGGCGTCCGGCGACGGCGGCGCGTTCCGGGGGCAGCAGCCGGTAGGTGCCGACGACCTGCTCGGTCTCCTCCTCGACGACGAGGAGGTGGTCGCAGTAGGCGTCGAAGGCGTCGGAGTCCAGGCCCGGCTCCGGTCCGTCGAGACGGGCGCCGAGCTCGCCGGCGAAGACCTGGTGGCGCAGCCGCTGGGCGGCGCGCACCTCGTCCTCGTTGCGGGCGAGGCGGACGGCGTAGCGGGGTGCGGGGGTCTCCTCGGCGTGCGGGGCGGGCGCCGAGGAGGCCGAGGAGGGGGTGAAGGCGGAGACGGGGGCGGGCGCCGCGGAAGAGGTGAAGGCGGAGACGGGGGCGACCGCGGGGGGCACGACGGACGGGGACAGGGGGGCGATGGTCATGACGGCTCCTGGTCCGGCACGGGAAGCCAGGCCGGCAGGTGTGTGGCCTGGCTTCCTTACTTCTTCCGTGACCGGCTGGATTCGACATGGCCGCTTCGCGGCCCTCGGATGTGCGGACGCTGAACTTGGTGGGCGGCCCCCTCCGGAGCCCTGCGGAGCCCTCCCCCACGCTCCCCGCCACCCCCTCCCACCCCCGTGGGTCAGCGGTCGGAGCTGAGGACCTTGCTGATGGTGTCGGAGGCCGCCTTCGCCGCCTTCCGCGGGTCCTGGCCGGTGAGGACTGCCGTCATGAACGGCTTGATCGGGTTCTCGGCCTCCACCTCGGCCCAGCGGGGGGACTGCGGGGTGGCCCGGCCCTGGGCGGCGCCGGGGGCCATCGCCGTGGCACCGTCGTTGCCCGCGACCACGTGCGCGAGGGTGGTCTTGTTGGGTACGTAGCTCATCGTGCGGGCGAGTTCGGTCTGCCATTTCTCGCTGACCAGGGCCGTGATCACGTCGACGGCGTGTCTACGTTGCCTCGTCTTCTCGGGGATGATCAGGTCCGAGCCGCCGGTGAAGACCGAGCCCACCTTGTCGGCGGTCTTGCCGGGGATCGGGAAGAAGCCGAGCTTGTCCTTGAGTTCCGGGTTCGCGGCCTCGATGGCTGCGGCCTGGCCGGGCGGGGCGATGATCTGGGCGATCCCGCCGCGGGCGAAGACGTCGGACTGCGGGGGCGTCTCCTCGTCGGCGTCCCTGGGGCCGTCACCGAGGGCCTGGAGTTGCTGGTAGAACTCCATTCCGGCCAGGGCCTTCTCCTCGTCGAGGGTGCCGTGCCACTGGCCGTTGCTCTCGACGGCGAGCTCGCCGCCCTCGTCCCAGACGAACCCGGCGAGGACGTACCAGTTCTGCCCGGCGAGGTAGATGCCCTGCTGGCTGCCCTTGTCGAGCTTCTGCGTGGCCTGGATCCATTCCTGGCGGGTCTTGATCGGCGCCTTGACCCCGGCGTTCGCGAAGAGTTCCTTGTTGTAGATCACCACGCGGTTGGCGGCGTACCACGGGACGCCGAACTGGGCGCCGTTGACCTTTCCGGGTTCGGAGAGACCCTTCAGCCAGTCCTTGCCCTCCCACTCGCGCAGGGCTTCCAGGGTGAGTTCGGAGACGCCGCCGCCCTCCACGTACTGGGCGACCTGGGTGTTGCCGACCTCGATGACGTCGGCGCTCTCCTCGCTCGTGCCGGCCAGGACGGCGTTGACCTTGTCGCCGATGCCCTTCCATTCCTGGATCTTCACTTCGAGGTCCACGCCCGGGTGTTCCTTCTCGAAGGTGCTGGTGAACTGGCCTATGAACTCGTCGGAGGCACTGCCCTTCATCAGCCAGAGCGTCACCTTCTGCGTACCTCCGCCCGACCCGGTGAGGCCGCAGCCGGCGAGGGCGGTCACGGCCGCGAGAGTGGTGGACACGGCAAGGAAGCGCATCTTCACGAGGAGTCACCTTCTGGGGATGGGTCTCAGATGGCTTGAAATTGGCATAGACCAATGGGTGGGTCAAGGGGGTATCGCTATGGATTGTTCACGCATAGTTCGCGTACCCGGACTTACTGGGGCACCGTAGAACAAGGCAACAGCCACCCAGTGTCGGGAGACCCCCATGTCCAATCACACGTACCGGGTGACCGAGATCGTGGGCACGTCCCACGAGGGCATCGACCAGGCCATCCGCAACGGCATCGCCCGCGCGGGCGAAACGCTGCACAACCTGGATTGGCTTGAAGTCGTCCAAATCAGGGGCCACATCGAGAACGGTGAGATCGCGCACTACCAGGTGGGGATCAAGGTCGGCTTCCGTCTCGACGGCGAGGCCTGAACCACGTCCGTCCCTCCGGGTCCTCCGGGGCTCTACGGGTCCTCCGGGGCTCTCCGGGGCTCCCCGGGGCTCTCCGGGCCCCTCGGGAGCGCCCGGGGCCCCTCGGGCGCCCACGGGCCACCGCGGGCCCGTCCGGAGCGCTGTACCCGTCCTCAGGGCCGTGCCCGCCCGAGGAGCACCGGGCACGCCCGGCACGCCCGGCACGCCCGGCACGCCCGGCACCCCCGAGGCGCAGGCGGGGACGCACTCAGGTGCGTCCCTCCCCCTCCTGCGCGTCCTTGAGTTCCGGCGCGTCCGCCGCCCAGTCCGCCAGGACCACACGGAAGCCCGCCGCGCGCGCCGCCTGACACACCAGCTCGTCGTCGTCCACCAGCATCCGCACCTCGCGGCCCCGCGAGATCCGCCGGAGGACCTCGAGCTTGGTCGTGCGGGCGGGCCGCCGGTCCTGGTTCCCGCGCATCCACAGCCGCCCCTCGGGCAGCCCGTTGCGAACCAGCCAGTCCTCCGTGTCCGCGCGGCACCGCTCCGGGCGCCCGGTGAGGTACACGACCTCGCAGTCGGCCGCGCTCTCCACGGCGAGCGCGATTCCGCGGGCGAGGGGTGGATCGGCCGGGGCCGCGGCGAAGAACCCGCTCCAGTCGCGCGGCCGCCGCTCCAGGAAGTGCTGGCGGTGCGCGGTGTCGGCCAGGGTGTTGTCGATGTCGAAGACGGCCAGGGGCCTGCGGTTCTGAGTCTCGGTCACCCCGCCAGACTAAGCAGCGACGCCTTCCGGACGGCGCGGGATTCCCGGTGGCGGCATCAAGGCCCAGAAGGCCCGGCCGCGTCGGCGCCGCCTCCGAGCCGGAGGGCGCACTGCTCCATGCGGAGCCGATCGCCGGAGAACCATCCCTGCCACGGCTCGCCGAGTCGGTGCCAGGCTGCAGGCTGGCCGCTTTCGGGCACCAGCCGCATCCGCTGATCGACGACCACCACGTAGGAGATGCCCGCGGTGGCCGACCAGCCGGGGTGGTACGAGCGGACCGTGGCGGCCGCCGGTGTCGCGTGCGGTTCCGCCCGTACACCGGTTTCCTCGAACAGCTCCCGACGCGCCGCCTCTCGCGGCGTCTCGCCGGGATCCACCTTCCCGCCCGGTGGCACCCACCCTCGCCGGCGGTGCCTCACCAGCAGGACGCGGGTCAACGTGCGGTCGAACACCCACACCTCAGCGGCGAGCGGACCTTCCAGGGCCGCATCGGGGCGGAGCAGCCACTCCACCGTGCCGTCGTGGTCGGACAGAGCACGACGCGCATCGCGCACCGCGGCTTCAAGGATCCGTGCCTCCATGGGATGTCCGCTCACCTGCCGGAGCGTACGACGGGCCACTGACAATCGGGCTCGGTCCGTGGCCGGGCGAGGCCGGTAGGGTCGTGGCCCGGTGGTCCCGGGGGGCCGACTGAGCACGGGGGTTACGACACATGCCTACGCCTGAGAAGATCTGGGAGGCCGCAGACCTGCCTACGCGCCGGCTCGCCGGGGTGGCCCTCAATCCGTCCTCTCCCGAGGACGTGCTGCTGCGTCTGCTCGCCGACGGTCCGCCGGCCGTACGGATGGTGCTGTGCCGGGACCGGATCCTGCCCGACGCCGTCGTGGAGGCCGTGCTCGAGCACCCTGACACCCGTACCCGTAGCTTCTTCGCCCGCAACCCCCACGTCGATCCGGCCCAGCGGGCACGACTGGTCGACGATCCGGAGTGGTTCGTCCGCGCGCACCTCGCGGACGCACCCAGACTGCCCGCCGGAGGCGTGAACAGGCCACTGCCCGACGAGGTCGTGGTCCACATGATCAGCACCTACGACAACGACATCCTGATGGGCACCATCCACCGACAGATCTCCACCGCGCTGGAGCGGTCCATGCCCACCCATCCGGTCGCGAAGGTCCGCCGCTGGGGCGTCGGCAGGTGGGAGCAGCTGCCCGCCGAGATCCAGGCCTCGCTGCTGGCGGATCCCGACCAGGACGTCCGGGAGAGCCCGCGGAACAGTGCGCAGAGATCCGCGCAATCCCGGGATCCGGCGTGGGTGGAGCGCGAACTGCCCGGCTGGACCTGCCACGCACGCTGGGACATGTTGATGTACCAGGCCCTCAGCAGAACCGTCGTGGACAACGTCCTGACCGCTCCGGTCGCCGAGGAGGAACGGGTGGCCATCGCCGGCAACCCCGGTCTGCCCGCCGACGTGGTGGTCCTCCTGGCAGGTGATCCGGACCCCGCGGTGCGTGAGCGGATCGCCCACCGCGCGGACCTCGGACCCGCCGAGCGCCGCGCGCTCGCCGTGGACCCCGATCCGAGGGTGCGGCTCGCCCTGTCCGTACACCCCGAGCTGAGCGAGGAGGAGCGGGCAGCGATCGACTACGAGATCCCCGCGGGCGGCTGCTTCCAGGCGTGGCGCGGGCCCACCGTGCCCCGGGACCCTCAGGACGTCCGCCGGGACGCGAACTCCGGTCACCCGCTGATTCGCCAGAGAGCGGCCGTCGTCCGCACCCTGCCGCCCGACCTCCTGGAACGCCTGGCCGCCGACGAGGACCTCGGCGTACGCGTCCTGCTGGCCCAGAATCATCCGGACGCCCCGGCCTCCCTCCTGCTGCGCAGCTTCCTCGAATACACCGGCCACGAGCGCGCGCGCCTCACCACCCGGCCGAACTTTCCCACAGCCGGTCTGGCGGCCTTCGCCGACCGCGAGGACCCCGAGGTCCGCGCCCTGGCCGCCCGCGACCCCGACACCGCGCCGGCAACCGTCGAGCGCCTCACCCGGGACCCGGACCCGGCCGTGCGCGCGGCGCTGGCACGCCACCCGAACCTTCCGCAGACCCGGCTGCTGGAACTCCTCGACGACGAGGAACTGGCCCACGCGGCGGCGGCGAACCCCGCGCTGGATTCCGAGGTGATCCAGCGGCTGGTGGCAGCCGGACGGGAGGCCGGCCGGTGAGTGCGTCGGGGTCTTCGGTACCTTTGGCCTGAACTGGGCGAATGGCCTGAACTGGGCGAACCTCGTGGAGCAGACGGCCCGCGAGAGAACGGCTGATCCGCATGAAATCCCGAACCCCGAAGCCCGTGGCCCGCCGCCGGCTCATCGCCGCGGCAGCGGTGGCCCTCCTCGCGGCGACAGGCTGCGCGGGTCCGCACCGGGCAGAGGGAACGGCCATGTCGCCGGGAGCGCGCGGATACCTCACCACCGCGCTGGACCTCATGGAGGGCAACTCGCTCTTCGCGGCGGACATCGACTGGCCGACCGTACGCCGCGAGGCCTTCGCCCGGGCGGGAAGCGCGCAGGCCCCCGCCGACACGTACGGGGCCGTCAGGGAGGCGTTGCGGAGCCTGGGCGACCGGCACAGCCAGTTCATGACCCCGCAAGAGGCCGAGCAGGCGCTGAGCCCGGCACCCGGCTCCTCCGCGCTGCCGGAGGCAAGGGTGCTCGCCGGTTCCATCGGCTACCTGTCCCTCCCGGCGGTGTCCTCCGACCGGGCCGCCGCCGACTACGTGAAACAGGCCCGGCAGGCCGTCGCCAAGGCCGACGGACAGGGGGCCCGCGGGTGGATCGTGGACCTGCGCAGCAACACGGGCGGGGACATGTGGGGGCCGCTGGCCGCGGTGGGGGCCGTCCTGGGCGACGGGGACGCCGGAGCGTTCGTGGAGGCCGACGGAAAGCGGACTCCGTGGACGGTCGAGAAGGGTACGCCGCGCCAGTACCTCGCCACCTGGGGCCCCGCCGAGCCGCTGGCGCAGGCGGCTCCCCCCGTGGCGGTGCTCACGAGCAGCCGGACCGCGAGCGCCGCCGAGGCGGTGACCATCGCATTCCGCGGCCGCCCCGACACCCGGAGTTTCGGCCAGGCCACCCGCGGCGTCCCCACGGGCAACGATGCGCACCCCCTTCCCGACGGCGCGCTCATCCTCCTCACGCAGGCCCGGGAAGCCGATCGCACGGGCCGCATCCACAACGGCCCCCTCCCGCCCGACGAAGAGGTCCCGGACGACAGCCGCGCCCTCGGCAGCGGCTCGGACCGGACACTCGAAGCCGCGGCCCGCTGGCTCCGCGGCCGGACGTCCCCCGCCCGAACGCCCGGGGGATCCTGACGCCCGGGGGATCCTGATGCTCTGGGATTCCTGATGCTCTGGGAATCCTGACGCCCTGCGCGCGTTGACCACGGTGTGATCCGCACACTCTCGATACTCGACCGGTCCCGCACCCGCGCGGGGCACCCCGCCGCCCAGGCCCTGCGCGACACCGTGGAGCTCGCCCGCACCGCCGAAGGGCTCGGGTACCGCAGGTTCTGGGTTTCCGAGCACCACAGCGTGCCCGGGGTCGCCGGATCCGCGCCCACCGTGCTCGCCGCCGCCGTGGCCGGGGCGACGGCCCGGATCCGCGTCGGCACCGGCGGTGTGATGCTGCCCAACCACCAGCCCCTGGTCGTCGCGGAGCAGTTCGGGGTCCTGGAATCGCTCTTCCCCGGCCGCATCGACATGGGGCTCGGCCGCTCGGTCGGCTTCACCGGCGGGATCCGCCGCGCGCTCGGGCGGGACACGGCCGACGCCGACCGGTTCGAGGAGCAGCTCGCGGAGCTGCTGGGCTGGTTCGACGGCTCCCAGCGGGCGCACCCCGAGGTGCACGCCCGCCCGGCGGAGGGGTTGCGGATCCCGGCCTACGTGCTGGCCACCGGCGAGGGGGCGGGCATCGCGGCCCGCGCCGGTCTGCCCCTGGTCGTCGGGGACCTGCGGACCCGTGCCCGGGTCGCGGAGGTCATCGAGGCGTACCGCGCGGAGTTCCGGCCATCCCCCTGGGGGGCGCGGCCGTACGTCGTGGCCTCCGGGACGGTCGCGGTGGCGGCCACCGCCGAGGCGGCCCGGCGGATCCTGGTGCCGGAGGCCTGGGCGGTCGCGCACTCCCGCACCCGGGGCAGCTTCCCGCCGCTGCGCCCTGCCGAGGAGGTCGAGGCCCTCGCCATGAGCCCCAAGGAGCGGGAGCTGTACGAGGGCGCCCTGGCCGGGCACATCCACGGCACGGAGGAGCAGGTCGCGGCGGAGCTCGCCGAGGTCGCGGAGCTGACCGGGGCGGACGAGCTGCTGGTCACGACGTCCACGTACGACCGGACGGCGCTGCTGGACTCCTTCGGCCGGCTCGCCCGGCTCACCGGCATCACTGGCATGACCGGCATCACCGATACCACGGAGCGGTCCGCCCTCCCCGGCCACTAAAATGGGACGAATGCACCAGCCCGTCGCTCCGCACGCCCACGATCCCTACGTCCGCGTCCGGGGCGCCCGGGAGCACAATCTGCGCGGGGTGGACGTGGACATCCCGCGGGACGCACTGACCGTGTTCACCGGGGTCTCCGGGTCCGGGAAGAGCTCGCTGGCCTTCGGCACGCTCTTCGCCGAGGCCCAGCGCCGGTACTTCGAGTCCGTGGCCCCGTACGCCCGCCGACTGATCCACCAGATCGGCGCACCGAAGGTCGACTCCGTCACGGGGCTCCCGCCGGCCGTCTCGCTGGAGCAGCGGCGCTCCTCCCCCGGCTCCCGGTCCTCGGTCGGGACGGTGACCATGCTGTCCAACTCGCTGCGGATGCTGTACTCGCGGGCGGGCTCCTACCCGCCGGGCGCCGAGCGCCTGGACTCCGACGCCTTCTCCCCCAACACCGCGGCCGGGGCGTGTCCTTCCTGCCACGGCCTCGGGCGCGTGCACCGCACCAGTGAGGAACTGCTCGTCCCGGAGCCGGGCCTGTCGATCCGTCAAGGTGCCATCGCGGCCTGGCCGGGCGCCTGGCAGGGCAAGAACCTGCGCGACATCCTGGAGGCCCTCGGCCACGACGTGGACGCGCCCTGGCGGGAGCTTGCGGCGGCGGACCGCGAGTGGATCCTGTTCACCGAGGAGCAGCCGGTGGTGACGGTGCATCCGGTACGGGAGGCCGACCGGATCCAACGCCCCTACCAGGGAACGTACATGAGCGCGCACCGGTACGTGATGCGCACCTTCGCCGACAGCAAGAGCCTCACCCTGCGGGCCCGCGCCGAGAAGTTCCTGACCGATTCGCCGTGCCCGGTGTGCGAGGGCAGGCGGCTGCGTCCGGAGGCGCTGGCCGTGACCTTCGCGGGCCGCACCATCGCGGAACTGGCGGCCCTGGCGCTGACCGAGCTCGACGGGCTACTGGCCCGCGAGCGCGGCGGCGGCGAAGCGGCCCGCGTGCTCAACGAGGACTTGCGCTCCCGGATCGGCCCGATCGCCGAGCTGGGGCTGGGGTACCTGAGCATGGACCGCGGCGCCCCGACCCTGTCGGCGGGCGAGCTGCAACGGCTTCGGCTGGCGACGCAGTTGCGTTCGGGGCTGTTCGGGGTGGTGTACGTGCTGGACGAGCCGTCGGCGGGGCTGCATCCGGCCGATACGGAGGCGCTGCTCGGCGTCCTGGACCGGCTCAAGGAGGCCGGGAACACGGTGTTCGTGGTGGAGCACGACCTGGACGTGGTGCGGCACGCGGACTGGCTGGTGGACGTGGGCCCGCTGGCCGGGGAGCACGGCGGACGGGTGCTGCACAGCGGGCCGCCGCAGGACCTGGCCGCGGTGACGGAGTCGGCGACGGCCCGGTACCTGTTCGGCACCCCGCAGGCCCCGGGGTCTCGCTCGGGGGCCGCGCGGAGGGCGACCGGGTCCGTCCGGCTCAGCGGCGTCGACCGGCACAACCTGCGGGACCTGGCGGCCGAGTTCCCGCTGGGGGTGTTCACGGCGGTGACCGGGGTGTCGGGGTCGGGGAAGTCCACGCTGGTGGGCCAGGTGCTCGCTCGGGAGGTCCACGAGCGGCTGGCGGAGCCGGAGTTCCCGGTGCGGCGGCTGGTGGAGGTGGACCAGAAGCCGATCGGCAGGACCCCGCGTTCCAACCTGGCCACCTACACGGGGCTGTTCGACGTGGTCCGCCGGCTCTTCACGGCGGCGCCGGAATCGAAGGCGCGGGGCTGGAAGGCGGGCCGCTTCTCCTTCAACGTGCCGGGCGGGCGGTGCGAGTCCTGCCAGGGCGAGGGTTTCGTCTCGGTGGAGCTGCTGTTCCTGCCCAGTACGTACGCCCCCTGCCCGGAGTGCGCGGGTGCCCGGTACAACTCCGAGACCCTGGAGGTCCGTTACTCGGGGCTGAACATCGCGGAGGTGCTCGCCCTGACCGTGGAGTCGGCGGCCTCCTTCTTCGCCGGGGTGCCTGCGGCGGCCCGCAGCCTCGGGGCGCTGTCGGACATCGGCCTGGGGTACCTGCGGCTCGGGCAGCCCGCCACGGAGCTGTCGGGCGGCGAGGCGCAGCGCATCAAGCTGGCGACGGAGCTCCAGCGCCTGCGCCGCGACCACACCCTGTACCTGCTGGACGAGCCGACGACGGGGCTCCATCCGGCCGATGTCACGGTGCTGCTGCGGCAGTTGCAGGGCCTGGTGGACGCCGGGCATTCGGTGGTGGTCGTGGAGCACGACATGGCGGTGGTGGCGGGCGCCGACTGGGTCATCGACCTGGGTCCCGGCGGTGGCGCGGACGGCGGCCGGGTGGTCGCTGCGGGCACCCCGGCCGAGGTGGCCCGCGCCACGGGCAGCCGTACGGCGGCCTATCTTGCGCGGGCCCTCGCGGTGCGGCCGTAGCGGTTCGGGCCCGGCCCGTGCGCGCTCATGTGGCCGACGTGTCCGTGGCCGACTGCGTCAGCCGGCTGCTTCAGGTGCGCTTGGCGTAGTCCCCGTAGCCCTGCCAGTCGAGAACGACGCACGGCTCGTCACCGAGCACCCACGCGTCGTGGCCGGGGGTGATCTGGATGAAGTCCCCTGCCTGCGCCTCGGCGTCCTCCCCGTCGTCCATGACGATCTTAATCCGGCCGCTCACGACGTAGCCCACGTGGGGCGCCTCGCAACTGTCGGTCCCCGCAATGGGCTTGACGTGCTTCGACCACTGCCATCCGGGCTCGAACACGGCTCGGCCCACGGGGCCCTGGTCGGTGTTGAGCAAGTCGAGCCTGCCCATGCCGTCCTCGAACGGACGCGTCTCATCGGCGGAGTCGAAACCCCGCCGCACGATTCCTGACATGATCGTCCACCCTCCGGCACACGACTGCCCCGAGTCCACTTCTCAGCGTACGCCCGTACCGCGGGGCGGCGAGCTCCCGGCGTACGAGGCCGCTACGCGTCCCCCTGGAGCAGGTGCTGCGGCAGCTCGCGGAAGGTCCAGACGCCCTGCTTGCGGGTGAACATCCACACCAGGTCGTAGCGGTCGGGCCAGGCGGCCGGCAGCCCCAGCACGTCCTGCGCTCCGAGGCCCCGGATCAGGCGGGGCATCCCCTGGTGCTCCCAGCAGACCAGGACCGGCATCCGCTCCGCCAGCACCGCGCGGGCCAGGGCGGGCTCCGCTCCTACGGCGAACTCCGCGCGGACGGGCGTACCCAGTGCGGTGGCGAGCGCCTCGACGGTCTGACGGCACCGCGCGGGCGCCCCCGCCTTGCCGCCGGCCGCGAAGACGGCCCCGGGCCGGGGCAGGGCGGCACCCCGGGTCGGCGGGAAGAGGGTGGGCAGTTCCTGGGCGCGGCGGCGGCCCCGGACGGCGAGGAAACCGGGGTCCTCGTTGCCGTCGTCGTCCTCGCCGGTGTCCCCGGCGTACGGCTTCTCCGCGTGCCGGATGACCATGACCAGCGCGTCCTTGACCACCTCGGGGCCGGGGCGCGGCTCGGGGGGCCGTTCCTCCCCGGCGCAGGCGGCCGCCGCCAGCGGGGCGAGGGCGGCGGCCAGCACGGTACGGCGGCGCGGGCCGGGTCCGGCGGGGGCTTGAGGCATGCGCCCACTGTCACCCATGCCCGGGAAACCGGCCGGTCACGGCGCGACGGGGGCCGCTCCGATCATCCGATCGGCGGACGCCTCATGGCCCGTGCAACCCGCACGTCAGCGGGGGCCTCGGCGGACGGCCCGCAGCCACTCCTTGTTCATGGCGGCGATCGACGGCAGCGGGATGCCCTTCGGGCAGGCCGTGGCGCACTCGCCGGTCAGGGTGCACCCGCCGAAGCCCTCGGCGTCCATGGTGGCCACCATGTCCAGGACCCGGGTCTCGCGCTCCGGCGAGCCCTGCGGGAGCACGTTCAGGTGGTTGACCTTGGCGGAGGTGAAGAGCATCGCGGAGCCGTTGGGGCAGGCCGCCACGCACGCCCCGCAGCCGATGCACTCGGCGTGCTCGAAGGCGTAGTCGGCGTCGGGCTTGGGGACGGCCGTGGCGTGCGCCTCGGGCGCGGCGCCGGTCGGGGCGGTGATGTAGCCGCCGGCCTGGATGACCCGGTCGAGGGCCCCCCGGTCGACGACGAGGTCCTTGACGACGGGGAAGGCCGAGGCCCGCCAGGGTTCGACGTCGATGGTGTCGCCGTCGTCGAAGGAACGCATGTGGAGCTGGCAGGTCGTGGTGCGCTCCGGGCCGTGGGCGTCGCCGTTGATGACGAGGCTGCACGCGCCGCAGATGCCCTCGCGGCAGTCGTGGTCGAAGGCGACCGGGTCCTCTCCGCTCAGGATGAGGTCCTCGTTGAGGGTGTCGAGCATTTCGAGGAAGGACATGCCCTCCGAGATGCCGTCGACCTCGTACGAGGCCATCGCTCCGGGGGCGTCGGCGTTCTTCTGGCGCCAGACGCGCAGGGTGAGCTTCATGCGTAGCTCCGCTGGGTGGGGTGGACGTACTCGAAGACGAGGTCTTCCTTGTGCAGGACGGGCGCGACGCCGGTTCCGGTGTACTGCCAGGCGGCCGCGTACCCGAACTCCTCGTCGCGGCGGGCGGCTTCGCCGTCCGGGGTCTGGGACTCCTCGCGGAAGTGGCCGCCGCAGGATTCGGCGCGGTGGAGGGCGTCGAGGCACATCAGCTCGGCGAGCTCCAGGTAGTCGACGATCCGGTTGGCCTTCTCCAGCGACTGGTTGAACTCCTCGCCGCTGCCCGGCACCTTGATCCGCTTCCAGAACTCCTCGCGGATCTCCGGGATCCGGGCGAGTGCCTTGCGCAGGCCCTCCTCGGTCCGGGCCATCCCGCAGTACTCCCACATCAGTTCGCCGATCTCCCGGTGGAAGGAGTCGGGCGTGCGGTCCCCGTCGACGGCGAGCAGCTTGGCGAGGCAGTCGCGGGTCTCGCGGACGGCGGCCGCGGCCTCGGGGTGGTTGTCGTCGACGGTGTCCCGGTGCGGATGGCGGGCCAGGTAGTCGTTGATGGTGGAGGGGAGCACGAAGTAGCCGTCGCCGAGGCCCTGCATGAGGGCGGAGGCGCCGAGGCGGTTGGCGCCGTGGTCGGAGAAGTTGGCCTCGCCGATCGCGAACAGGCCGGGGACGGTGGTCTGGAGGTCGTAGTCGACCCACAGTCCGCCCATCGTGTAGTGCACGGCGGGGTAGATCCGCATGGGGACCTCGTACGGGTTCTCCGCGGTGATCCGCTCGTACATGTCGAAGAGGTTGCCGTACTTCTCGGCGACCTTCTCCTTGCCCATGCGGCGGATGGCGTCGGCGAAATCGAGGTAGACGCCCTGGCCGCCGGGGCCGACGCCGCGGCCCTCGTCGCAGACGTTCTTGGCCGCGCGGGAGGCGATGTCGCGGGGCACGAGGTTGCCGAAGGAGGGGTAGATCCGCTCCAGGTAGTAGTCGCGCTCGGCTTCCGGGATGTCGGCGGCGGGGCGGGTGTCGCCCTTGGCCTTGGGGACCCAGATGCGGCCGTCGTTGCGCAGGGACTCGCTCATCAGGGTGAGCTTGGACTGGTGGTCGCCGGTGCGCGGGATGCAGGTGGGGTGGATCTGGGTGAAGCAGGGGTTGGCGAAGTACGCGCCGCGCCGGTGGGCGCGCCAGACGGCGGTCGCGTTGGAGTTCATGGCGTTGGTGGAGAGGTAGAAGACGTTGCCGTAGCCGCCGCTCGCGAGGACGACGGCGTCCGCGTAGTAGGTGTCGATCTTGCCGGTGACCAGGTCCCGGGCGACGATGCCGCGGGCCACGCCGTCGACGGTGATCAGGTCGAGCATCTCGGTGCGGGCGTGCATCTCGACGTTGCCGGCGGCGATCTGCCGTGAGAGCGCCTGGTAGGCGCCGAGCAGGAGTTGCTGCCCGGTCTGGCCGCGGGCGTAGAAGGTGCGGGAGACCTGGACGCCGCCGAAGGAGCGGGTGTCGAGGAGGCCGCCGTACTCGCGGGCAAAGGGGACGCCCTGGGCCACGCACTGGTCGATGATCTCGACGGAGATCTGGGCGAGGCGGTGGACGTTGGACTCGCGGGCGCGGAAGTCGCCGCCCTTGACGGTGTCGTAGAAGAGGCGGTGTACGGAGTCGCCGTCGTTGCGGTAGTTCTTGGCCGCGTTGATGCCGCCCTGGGCGGCGATCGAGTGGGCTCGGCGCGGGGAGTCGGAGAAGCAGAACTGGACGACGTGGTAGCCCTGTTCGGCGAGGGTGGCGCCAGCGGCGCCGCCGGCCAGGCCGGTGCCGACGACGATGACGGTGTGCCCGCGCCGGTTGGCGGGGTTGACCAGCTTGGCCTCGAAGCGGCGGCGGTCCCAGCGCTCGGCGATGGGGCCTTCGGGGGCCTTCGCGTCGGCGATCGGGTCCCCGGTGGTGTAGTCGGCGTAGTCGTTGCTCATGTCAGCTCACCACTCCGGTCATGACGGCGACGGGCACGGACACGAAGCCCGCGAAGAGGACGAGGGCGAGGGCGTTGGCCAGGAACTTCAGCGTCCTGTCCCGTCGGGCGTTGCCCGCGCCCAGGGTCTGGGCGGCGCTCCAGAAGCCGTGGCGCACGTGCAGGGCGAGGGCGGCCATCGCCACGAGGTAGATGGTGTTCCCGTACCAGGTGGAGAAGGTGGCGAGGACGTTCTCGTACGGGTGCCCGGCCCAGGCCCGCTCGTTCACGGTGAGCGTGGTGAGGTCGAGCAGGTGCCAGACGATGAAGAGGGCGAGGATGATGCCGCCCCAGCGCATGGTGCGGGTGGCGTAGCTCGCGCGGCGGCGCTTGTGGGCGTACTTCACCGGGCGCGCCTTGATGTCTCGGCGGCTGAGCTGGTACGCGCAGACCCCGTGCGCGACGACGGCCGCGAGCAGGGCCACGCGGACGATCCACAGGGCCCACTCGTGGTGCAGGAAGGGCGAGCCGAGGGTGCGGAGCCAGTGCGCGTAGCCGTTGAACTCGTCCGCCCCGAAGAAGATCTTGAGGTTTCCGAGCATGTGTACGACGAGGTAGCCGAGCATGATCAGGCCGGAGACGGCCATCACGGACTTCTTGCCGACGGAGGAGTCCCAGAGCGTGCGCGTGGTGGACGGCCGTCGATCCGTCCGCGTTGCCAGAGCCATGGCATTGACCGTAAGGACGAAGGTCCCGAAAGGTCCAAGACATGACAGAGCTCAAGTCGATAGGCTCAGCCTATGTAGCCGCTAGCCTGGGGCCATGCAGTTCCAGCAGCTGGTCTACTTCGTCGCCGTCGCCGAGACCCGCCACTTCACGCGGGCGGCCGAGCGCGAACACGTGGCCCAGCCGTCCCTGTCGCAACAGATCAAGGCGCTCGAACGGGAACTGGGCGCCGAGCTCTTCAGCCGGGCGCGCGGAAACATCACGCTCACCGACGCCGGCGAGACCCTGCTGCCGCTGGCCCGTCGGATCCTCGCGGACGCGGACACGGCCCGCCTGGAGGTACAGGAGCTGGCACAGCTCCGGCGCGGCCGGATCCGCCTCGGGGCCACCCCGAGCCTGTGCACCGGTCTGCTGCCGGGCGTGCTCCGGGCCTTCCACACCGCCCATCCGGGGATCGAGCTGCTGATCGAGGAGAGCGGTTCGCTGGACCTCGTACGGGCGCTCGCGCGCGGCTCCCTGGACCTGGCGCTGATCGCCCTGCCACTGCCCCCCTCGGCGCCGGCGCTGACCACGGTGGAGCTGCTGACGGAGGACCTCGTGGTGGTCTCCTCTGCGGCCCTCCCACCGCCGGCGGGCGGTGGTTCGCTCACCGTGTCCGCGCTGCGCGACGAGCCGATGGTGATGTTCCGGCACGGCTACGACCTGCGGGACCTCACCGTGGCGGCCTGCCGGGCAGAGGGCTTCGAGCCGGTGTTCACCGTGGAGGGCGGCGAGATGGACGCAGTACTGGGCTTCGTCCGCGCGGGCCTCGGCATCGCGGTGGTCCCGGCGATGGTGGTCGCCCACGCGGGCTCGGGCCTGCGCGCCACCCCCCTGGCGGGCTCCCCCCTGCGCCGCACGATCGCCCTGGCCCACCGCACCGACGTGGCACCCCCGCGCGCGGCCCGGGAACTGAAGCGCATCCTGCTGGGCTGACCCTTCGGACTCTTCAGATAGGGGAAGCGAGGCCGGTGACCGGGTCGTGGGAGATCATGGCAGGGCGAAGAACCACACGGCTCCGAACCGGGCCCGGAAGCAGAAGCCCTCGCCCTCGCCCTCCGGCTCGTCCGCCCAGCGGCGGAAGAGGTCGGCGGCGGCGTTCACGAGGTGGGGACCGCGTCCGACAGGGACAGGGTGTGGATGCGGTCCGCGGCGCCCGGGCGGGCGTAGTACCAGCCCTGGGCCGTGTCGCAGCCGAGGGCTCGGAGCTGGGCGGCCTGGGCGCCGGTTTCCACGCCCTCGACGGTGACGGCGAGTTCGAGGCTGTGGGCCAGAGCGACTATGCCCTCCACGATCTTGACGTCGACCGGGTTGGCCGGGGTGTGCTGCATGCCCTTGGTGAAGGAGCGGTCCAGCTTCAGCACGCTGACGGGCAGGCGGCGCAGGTTGGCCAGGTTCGAGTAGCCGGTGCCGAAGTCGTCGAGGGCGATGTCCACGCCCAGTGCGGCGAGCCGGCGCAGCGGTTCGAGGAGCTCGTCGTCGGCGCCGATCAGGGCCGACTCGGTGACCTCCAGACACAGCGTGCCCGGGGTCAGGCCCGAGGACTCCAGGACGCGGATCGTGTCGGCGACCAGGCCGGGGTGGTGCAGCTGGGTCGGTGACAGGTTGACGTTGATCCGCAGGGTGGCACCGCCCTTCTGGTGCTGCCAGGCGCGGGCCTGGCGGACGGACTCCTCCAGGACCCAGCGGCCGAGCGGCACGATCAGGCCGGTGCGTTCGGCGAGCGGGATGAACCGGTCCGGGCCGAGCACCCCGTGCTGCGGGTGCGACCAGCGCACCAGCGCCTCGGCGCCGTGCACGCTGCCGTCGTGCATGTGGACCAGCGGCTGGTACTCGATGAAGAACTCGCCGCGTTCCAGCGCCGCCGGGAGGGCGTTGGTCAGCCCGTGCCGGGTGATGGCGCGCGCGTCGGCCGCGGCGTCGGCGAACTCGAACCGGTTGCCGCCGGCCGCCTTGGCCCGGTACATGGTGATGTCGGCGCTGCGCAGCACCTCGGCGGGGGTGCGCTCGCGCGCCGGGCCCTCGACGATGCCGATGCTGCCCCGGACCGTCAGCTCGCGCCCCTCCAGGCGGATCGGGACGGAAAGGGCGGAGAGGATACGGACCGCGAGCTCGGTGGCCTTCTCCTCGGTGTCGGGGCCGGTGGTCAGCGCCACGAACTCGTCGCCGCCGAGCCGGGCGACGACTTCGCCCGGTCCGGTCGCGCAGCTCTGCAGGCGGTCCGCGACCTCCACCAGCAGCCGGTCGCCGGCCGAGTGGCCGAGGCTGTCGTTGACGGCCTTGAAGCCGTCGAGGTCGAGGTAGCACAGGCCGAAGCGCGAGCCGCCGGAGCCGCTCAGGGCCTTCTCCAGGCGTTCGAAGAAGAGGGTCCGGTTCGGCAGGCCGGTCAGCGCGTCGTGGGTGGCCTCGTAGCGCAGACGCAGGTTCAGCAGCCGGCGCTCGGTGGTGTCCTCCATCAGCGCCAGCTGGTACTGCGGCACGCCCTCGGCGTCGCGCAGCAGCGAGACCGTCAGGTTGGTCCACAGCACGGTCCCGTCGTGCCGGTAGTACGGCTTCTCGACGCGGTAGCTCTCGCGTTCGCCGCGCACGAGCTCCCCGTACATCCGCCAGACGTGCGGGGTGTCGTCGGGGTGGCTCCATTCGCTGACGTTGCGGCCACGGACGTGCCCGTCCATGCCGCCGAACATCTGCAGGAGCGCGTCGTTGATCTCCAGGACGTTGCCCTCCAGATCGGCGATGCCGATCCCGATGGCCGCGCCCTCGAAGACCGCCCGGAAGCGGGCCTCGCTGGCGTGCAGTGCCTGCTGGGCGTCGATGCGGGCGGTCAGGGCGGACCGGGCGATGGCCTCCTGCTCCTTGAGCGTGCGCTCGCGCAGGGCGCGGGCGAACCCGGCCGCGATGCCGTGCTGGAGCCGGGCGCAGCGCGACCGGTACTCCTCGGTTCCCTCGACGCTCTCGGCGTCGGGGCCGTCCGGACCGCAGTACAGCACCAGGTAGGACTCGACGACGCCGAGCGTGCCGGCCAGCGCCTCCGGGTCGGTGCAGTGGACCGCGACGAGTTCCTCCCCGACCCGCTGGCCGACGGAGGAGTCGAAGGGGCGGGCGCGCAGGGCCTCCACGAGGGTGCGCGTGAGCGGTACGAGGTGGCGTTCGAACTCGCCGCGGGTGAGCGAGGTCGCGGTGACCGGGAAGATCGCCCGCCCCCAGATGGTCGCGAACCGCCCGATCCGGTCCTCCAGGCCGCCCTGTGGCGCGGCAGGGTCGTCCGCCGTCTGCGTCGGCAGTCTCACGCCTTGCGTCCCACCCCGGCGAAGCCCGAGAAGGCGTACGGGTCTTCGTCCGCGGCCCCGCCCTCCGGCCCGCCGGTCGTGTCGGGCCGCCAGTCGGGCATGGACACCAGGCCGGGCTCGATCAGGCCGAAGCCGTCGAAGAAGCGGCGGATCTGCTCCGCGTCCCGCATGACGAGCGGGTTGCGGATCTCGCGGTAGACGCCGACGGTTCCGCCCGCGACCTCCTCCGAGAGCGGGATCCCCTCGTACGAGGCGTGCGTGAGGATCAGCAGGCTGCCGGGGGCCAGTGCGTCGCGCAGTTCGGCGACGGCGGCGTAGGGGTCGTCCGAGTCCTCCAGGAAGTGCAGGACGGCGACCAGCATCAGGGCGACCGGTCGGCTCAGGTCGAGCCCCTGGGCCACCTCAGGGGCGGCCAGGATGTCCTGGGGCTTGCGCAGGTCGGCTGCGACGACCCCGGTCCGCTCGGTGCCGGCCAGGACGGCCTGGCTGTGGGCGACGGCCACCGGGTCGTGGTCGACGTAGACCACGCGCGCCTCGGGGCTGGCGGCCTGGGCGATCTCGTGGACGTTGCCGAAGGTCGGGATGCCGGAGCCGATGTCGAGGAACTGCGTCACGCCCTCGGCGACGGCGTAGCGGACGGCACGGCGCATGAATGCCCGGTTGGCCTGCATGATCTTGGGCAGGCCCGGCATGAATTCCATGGCCCGACGGGCCGCCTGCCTGTCGACCTCGAAATTGTGGGAGCCGCCCAGGTAGTAATCGTAGATGCGGGACACGCTCGGCACCGATATGTCGATGCCTTGCGGGGCCCAGGCGGGGCGCTCCATCGGGGTCTCCAAGCCTTAGTCCTGCAGCGGTCCGGGCGGATCGGACTCCTGTCCGAGCCGAATGTACTGATCATTGCCCAACGGAGCGAGCGAAAGCGGAAATTGGCGATCCGTTCTTCGTCACACGTCAAAGGCCGGACGGGCTGCGCCCGGGGAATGATCGAAACCGACAAATACCTTTTGAGAAAAGGTCGGTGAACGGTCCGACACGAAGCGAGTCTGGCTCAAACCTCCATAGCCAAAGCCTCACCCGTTCAGGCGAACCAAGGTCAACCTTCCCGCGCGCGAGCGCGCGCGACCCCATGATCCCCGGGTGAAAAGAGCCTCTTCCAGGCGCCTGCTGGCAGTCCCGGTCCTGCTGTGGGCGGCCCTGTCCGCGACACCGGCCGTGGCCGATAGCAGCGCATACGCGACGATCGACGCCGGCGACGGGGCGAGCGCCGTCAGACACGCCGCATCCGTCTTGTCCGGCGCGACCGGGGGCACCCGAGGTGGCGGACGTCACGGCGACGAGAGCCGCGGGCGCGACCACGGCAACCAGGGCGGCCGGGGCGATCGCGGCGATCGCGGCAGTCAGGGCGGACCGGGCAAGTCCGGTAAGCCCGGGCACGGCAAAGGCCACGGCCACGGCCACGGCGGCCATCACGGGCATCCGCCCTGCCCGCCGCCGCCTCCACCGCCGTGTCCTCCAAAGCCCACCCCGCCGCCCCCGCCACCCCCGAAGCCGTTGCCCACCCCGAAACCGCCGCCACCTCCACCTCCCCCGCCACCGCCCGCTCCGAAGCCGGTGCCGAAACCCCCCGAGCCGGCCCCGCCGCCCCCCGCACCCCCGGCCCCCGCCCCCCCGGCCCCGGAACCGGCCCCCAAGCCGGTCCCGAAACCGGTCACGAAGCCACCCGCGCCGCCCGCGCCGGCGCCCGCGCCGCCCCGGGTGATCCCCGTGGCCTCGCCCATGAAGCCGGTCGCGCGCCCCTCCTACCACGCGGCGGCCCGCAAGCCTGTCGAGCACCACATCTCACCGGTGACCTTCACCTTGATGACCGTGACCCCCGCGGTGCTCGCGATCATCGCGCTGCGCCCGCGCTAGAGCCGCCGCATTCCACCCCGTAATCGATTGGGAGTCATCTTGTCGGAATGGCTCGTCCTGTCCCTCGCGATGGCCGCCGCGTGTGCCGTGGTGCTGTCCATCGCCTTCTTCAACCAGCGCCGGATCGGTGAGGACGACGATCCCAGCGAGACCCCGGACGTCATCGAGTACATGACGATGATGATCGGCGTGATCTACGCGATCGTGCTGGGCCTGGCGATCGCCGGCGTCTGGGAGGGCCGCGGGGCCGCCCAGGAGTACGTGCGCCAGGAATCGCAGGCCCTGCACGAAATCAGCGTCCGCTCCGAGGTCTACCCGGCCGAGGTCCGCAAGAAGATCAGGTCCGACGTCGACGCCTACGTGACTTACGTCGTCGACACCGAATGGAAGGAGATGGCCGAGAACGGCGAACTGACGGACCGCAGCGGGGAGCTGCTGGAACGCATCCGCCGCGATGTGACGGACTACGAACCGCAGACCGACCACGAGGGCCAGGCCTACCAGCCGCTCGTGGACCAGGTCGCCGTGGTCGACGACGCGCGCAACGCGCGCGGCCTCAGCGCCGGGGCCACCATGCCCGGGGTGGTCTGGTTCGGCCTGATCGCCGGGGCTCTGGTGACGGTGGGGCTGATCTTCACCCTGCAGATCAGGCGCTCGTTCCGGGAACTGCTGCTGGCGGGGCTGTTCAGCGCGCTGATCGCGTTCCTGCTGTTCCTCATCTGGGACTTCGACGCACCCTTCGGCCGGGGCATCGCCGCCACCGCCGAGCCGTTCCTCTCCCAGTTCCCGCATCTGGGGCTGAGCGACTGACACGGCGCAGCCCCCGACCGCCACCCACCCCGGCCCGGCAAACCGGGGACGGGCCTCCCGTCCCCGGTTCGGCCTACCGCCATGCCCCATTCGCCCGTTCCTGATCGCGGGCCACCGCGCCCGGACCTAGCGTGGCGGACATCGAGGCGCACGACCCCCCACGTGCGGAAACCGTTCCGCGGCTGCTCCTCGGGGATCCGGAGAATCAACCATGGGCGCGATACCCACCTCCCCCACAGCCCTGTTGGGCGCCGCCGCGGCGGGCGCCCTGCTCGTCTTCGGCGCGGCGGCCGCGCCGGCCGCGCGTGCGGCCGAGGCCGCGCCCATCACCTCCTTCGGTTTCGCCATCACCCCCTCGACGGTCGCCCCCGGCGGCCAGGTGGTGCTGTCCGTCACCGGCTGCAACGCCGCCTTCGCCACCGTCTCCTCCGGCGTCTTCGACACCGTGAGCATCGACCGGGGCAAGACCGCACGGGTCACCGTGGACCGGGACGCGCGGCGCGGAGCCCAGTACTCCGTCTCCTTCACCTGCGCGGGCGAGACCGGCTCGGCCGACCTCACGATCACCGGCGGCACCGGCAGGCCCACGACCAGTTCCACCGTCGGTGCCCGCAAGACCCCGACCGCGAGCGCGGCCACCGGTACGCGTACGGGTACCAGCGCCGGCACCGGTACGGGCGCTTCGCGCCAGGCCACCCTCGGCGTCCGCGGCGGCCTCGGCGGCAGCGTGGCCGGGCTCGATCCGCTGGAACTCGGCGCCGGCGCGGGGCTCGTCCTCGGCGGGCTGGTCGGTCTCGGCTACGCCCTGCGCCGCCGCGACATCCGCCGCATCCACTGACCGCGCCGCGCCACCGGGCCCGCCCCCCACACCCGCAGGCGCACCCCGATCCACCCACCCACACGATCTTCCCGAAAACGCCGGTCGCCCCGTGTCCTGGCCAGGACACGGGGGGAACGGCGGTTGTCCTGGGCGAACAAGGAGGTCGGGCAGTTCGGCCCAGACCTAGATCGGGTGCCGGTGGCGACCCACA
>NZ_JBHWMB010000058.1:0-33916 GCF_042730015.1 Streptomyces sp. NPDC059957
CGACGACCCCGCCGACGCGCTCTCCCCTCCACCCCCGGTATCCCCCCGGGATCTTGGTGGCGCAGGGATAAAACTAAGCGCTGCGTAAGCGGATCCACGGCCCCGAAGGTCCTGTGATCCGTGACCTTGGACCCTCCCCCGATTCCACACCGGGCAACGCCACGGCCGGCCAAGGCCGGCTACGGCCGGTCGAGCCGCAGCCGCTCCGCCCGAGGCAGGCCCGCGACCACCAGGTCGTACGAGTCCTCCACCAGCTCCCGGACCAGCGCGTCGGGCAGCGCGCCCGCCCCGCCCGCGGTCACCGTGTTCCAGTGCCGCTTGTTCATGTGCCAGCCGGGCACGACCGCTTCGTGCTCCGCCCGCAGCGCCACCGCCCGCTCCGGCTCGCACTTGAGGTTGACCTTCAGCGGGTCGGCGTCCAGCGCGCTCAGCGCGAACACCTTCCCCAGCACCTTGAACACCGAGGTCTCCGGCGTGAAGGGGAACTCCTCCACCGCCGCGTTGAACCCGAGACAGAAGGCGCGCAGCTCCGCCGGCGTCACTCCGTCTCCCCTTCCTGGCCCTCCACCGGTACCACCGGCTCCACCAGCACGGTCACGATCTTGTTCCGCCGTCCCGCCGGGGATTCGGCCGTCAGCCGCAGGGGCCGCCCGTCCGGCAGGTCCACCACGGCCGAGGCGCCGGCGATCGGCACCCGGCCCAGCGCCTTGGCGAGCAGTCCGCCGACCGTCTCCACGTCCTCGTCGTCGAAGGAGTCCACCTTGAACAGTTCGCCGAGGTCGGTGATGTCCAGCCGTGCGGTGACCCGGTAGCGGTCCCCGCCCAGGTCCTCCACCGGCGCGATCTCCCGGTCGTACTCGTCGGTGATCTCGCCGACGATCTCCTCCAGGATGTCCTCGATGGTGACGATCCCGGCGGTGCCGCCGTACTCGTCGATGACGACCGCCACGTGGTTGCGCACCGACTGCATCTCGCGCAGCAGGTCGCCCGCGTTCTTGGTGTCCGGCACGAACACCGCGGGCCTTATCGCCGTGGAGACCAGGTCGCTCTCCGCGTCCCGGCTGATGTGCGTCTTGCGGACCAGGTCCTTCAGGTACACGATGCCGACGATGTCGTCCTCGTTCTCCCCGGTCACCGGGATCCGCGAGAAGCCGGACCGCAGCGCGAGCGTGGTCGCCTGACGGACCGTCTTGTACCGCTCGATGCAGACCAGATCGGTGCGCGGCACCATGACCTCGCGCACGAGCGTGTCGCCCAGCTCGAAGACCTGGTGCACCATGCGGCGCTCGTCGTCCTCGATCAGCGATTCCTTCTCCGCCAGGTCGACCATCGCGCGCAGCTCCGCCTCGGAGGCGAAGGGCCCCTTGCGGAAGCCCTTCCCGGGCGTGAGCGCGTTGCCGAGGAGGATCAGCAACTGCGGGATGGGCCCCATGATCCGGGCGAGCGGCACGAGGACGTAGGACGCCGCCGTCGCCGTGTTCAGCGGGTGCTGCCGGCCGATGGTGCGCGGAGAGACCCCGACCGCCACGTAGGACACGAGCACCATGACGCCGATGGCCACGAGCAGCGCGGTCCAGTTCTCCCCGAACGCGTCGAGGCAGACGTACGTGACGAGCACGCCCGCCGCCATCTCGCAGGTGACCCGGACCAGCAGCGCGACATTGACGTAGCGGGTGGGGTCGCCGGCGACCTGGGCCAGCTTCGCGCTGCCGCGCCGGCCCTCCCGTACGGCCTGTTCGGCGCGGAAGGCGGAGATCCGGGCGATCCCGGACTCCGCGCACGCGGCGAACCAGGCCACCACGACCAGCAGGACGGCCCCGGTGATCAGCTGAAGATCACCGGTCATGAGACGGTCGGTGCCGGGGACGGGCCGGTCACGCCGTTCTCGCCGCGCCAGCCGTCGACGATGGCCGCCTGGAGGCCGAACATCTCGGCCTTCTCGTCCGGCTCCTCGTGGTCGTACCCGAGCAGGTGCAGCACCCCGTGGACGGTCAGGAGCTGGAGCTCCTCGTCCATGGAGTGCTGCGTCGGCGCGTCCTCGCCCTGCTTCTTGGCGACCTCGGGGCAGAGCACGATGTCACCGAGGAGCCCCTGCGGGGGCTCCTCCTCGTCCTTCTTCGGCGGACGCAGCTCGTCCATCGGGAAGGACATGACGTCGGTGGGTCCGGGCAGGTCCATCCACTGGATGTGGAGCTGCTCCATCGCGTCCTCGTCGACGACGATGACGGAGAGCTCCGAGAGCGGGTGGATCCGCATCCGGGCGAGTGCGTAGCGGGCGATGTCGAGGATCGCCCGCTCGTCGACATCGGTTCCGGACTCGTTGTTGACGTCGATCGACATGGTGCGCTGATTTCTACTTCCGCTGGAAGCCGTTCCGCGACTGCTTCGCGTCCTGGCTGTCGTCGTACTTCTCGTACGCGTCGACGATACGGCCGACCAGCTTGTGCCGGACGACATCCTCGGACGTGAGCCGCGAGAAGGCGATGTCCGGCACCCCTTCGAGGATGTCCTGCACCTGCCGCAGACCGCTCTTGGCGCCGCCGGGGAGGTCGACCTGGGTCACGTCGCCGGTGACGACGATCTTCGAGTCGAACCCGAGCCGGGTCAGGAACATCTTCATCTGCTCGGGGGTGGTGTTCTGCGCCTCGTCGAGGACGACGAAGGCCTCGTTGAGGGTGTTGTGCGTCAGCAGGTAGTCCTGCGTGACGTACAGCGAGTCCTCGGCGGCCACCTGGATGCAGACCGCCTCCTCGCGGCCCGCGGGCTCGATGGAGTCGATGAAGCGCATCGGGCGCCCACCGCCGCCTGCGGCGTGGTAAGCGTCCCGCTTGCGGGTAAGGCGGAAGGGCTCGATGCCCTCGGGGAGGCGGATGTCGACGACGTGCGAGTCATGCCGGTGGGCGGCAAGGGCAGTGCCCTGCTTGTGGCCCTCGGCCGCGCGACGCCGGGTGTAGGCCACCCCGCCGAGGGACTGGACGAGGGCGATCACGTCGTCCCGCAGGACGATCGACGTGGTGGAGTACTGGATCCGGCAGGTGCGGTCCTGCTGGGTGACAGGGCCTCCATCGGAGTCGAGCAGACCCTGGAGCACGGCGAGGCGGACGTCTTCGGTGTTGAACAGGTAGTCGTCCGGCACGAACTTGGTGTGCGAGCGGGTGCCCAGCAGGTCCAGCTCCCGCATGACCCGGGTAACGGGGTTCGCCAGGGTGACCACGTCGCCGGGCGACTTCACCCTGTTCAAAACATAATCGGGACCACCCCTGTGCCGTGCGGTCATACCGGGAAGCGCTGCCGCCAGGGCATGGACGAGTTCCTCGTCCTCCGTGGCGAAGGAAGGCGTGGTCGAACCGGTGAGACACCCATCGCCGAGCAGCAGACCGAGCGCGTACGGGTCCATCGGGATCTCGCGCTCAGGGAAGGCGACCGGAGCAGTGAGCATCGGCAGCTCGTAGCGGCGAGCGTGCGCCGCGCGGAGGTTGCCGATCATCTCTTTCGTCTCCAGGACCCGCCACGGCTTGTCACGCCGCTTGTCCGATGCCGTACGGACCGTCCACAGGTGCTCACCACAGCACAGGGTCCAGGCGCCGTCCTGGGCCGTGACGCGGTAGATGTCCTTCTCTCCCTGCGGGTAGACGCCGAGGACGGGCGTCGGCTCGCCGTTCGACCCGACGACCAGGTCGCCCACCTGGAGGTCGCCGATGGCACGCCAACCGTCCGGGGTCAACACTTGTGTGAAAATCGGATGCGCTCTACCCCTCATGTACGCCAGCGGCGCCACCTCGATGGTCCCCGCCGCCATCAGCCGCGGGATCGAGTCCGGGTCGATCATGTCGTGCAGGGCGTCGTAGAGCGGCCGCAGGTACGGGTCGATCTTGTCGAAGAGGGTGCCGGGGAGGAAGCCGAGGCGTTCGCCGGCCTCCACCGCCGGGCGGGTCAGGATGATCCTGCTGACCTGCTTGGACTGCAGGGCCTGGACCGCCTTGGCCATGGCGAGGTAGGTCTTGCCGGTACCGGCGGGGCCGATGCCGAAGACGATCGTGTGCTTGTCGATCGCGTCGACGTACCGCTTCTGGTTGAGCGTCTTGGGACGGATGGTCCGGCCGCGGCTGGAGAGGATGTTCTGGGTGAGCACCTCGGCGGGCGTCTCGTCCGGGCCCTCGCCGTTGCCGCTCGACTTGAGCATGGCGATCGAGCGTTCCACTGCGTCCTCCGTCATCGGCTGCCCGGTGCGGAGCACCAGCATCATCTCGTCGAACAGGCGCTGGATCAGAGCGACTTCCGCCGCCGCGCCGATCGCGCTGACCTGATTGCCCCGAACATGGATGTCGGCCCTCGGGAAGGCCTTCTCGATCACGCGCAACAGGGCGTCGCCCGAGCCGAGGACCGACACCATCGGGTGGGTGGCCGGTACGGAGAAGTGGGCTCGCGCCTGCCCCGGCGCGGGGGTCTTGGCTGTCGGTGTCTGAGTCATGGGCCGGCACTGTGGCCTGCGCATACCTCCCACTGAGGGGCCGCGCCGATCGACGGCCACCGGACTTCCAAGCCTACGTCGCCGCCCCGGCATCCCCGAGGGGTTTTACGGGGTCCCTTGCGGGACCTGCTCGGGCGGCCCGAAAGCCCGGCCCGTCCGGGACAGCCGGGTCCCGGCCCCGGCAGGCGCGCGGCCCGCGCCCCCAGCAGGCTCTGCGGGCCGCGCCGACCCACATCGGCGCCTCCCGCCCACACCAGCCCCTCGGCCCGACGAGCCCCTCCGGCGCTTGAGGAGCGGGGGCCCGGGGGCCGGCCCCCGGCAACGGCGCCGCACCCGGCCACCGGCCCAGACCAGCCCCTCCGGCGCTTGAGGAGCGGGGGCCCGGGAGCCGGCCCCCGGCAACGGCGCCGCACCCGGCCGGACCACCCGGGGGGCAGGGGTATCCGGAGCAGGGGCCCGGCCCCACATGCCCCCGACTCCGTTCCCCGGCCGGCCAGGCCTAAGCCGACTGGCGGAAGCCGATCGTAGGAACCGCCCGCCGCCGGCTGGCCGGCTCCGCGGCCCGCGGGACCAGGTCGTCCAGGAATCCGTACCGCCCCCGCAGCTCCTCCGGGGCGGTCCGCCACCAGTGCGCCACCTCCGGCCAGCCCGGGGCGGACAGGGAGCCGCCGAACTCCTGCACCGACAGGGCGGCCGTCAGGCCCGCGAAGGCGAGCCGGTCCGCGAGCGGCCACTCGGCGAGGGTGCCGGTCAGGAAGCCCGCCACGTACACGTCGCCCGCGCCGGTCGGATCCAGGGCGTCGACCGCGATCGCGGGGACCTCGGCCGTCTCCCCGGTCCGCCCGTCCACCGCGTACGAGCCCTCGGAGCCCATCGTCACCACCGCGATCGGCACCTTCTCTGCCAGCGCCCGGGCCGCCGCGCGCGGGCAGTCGGTGCGCGTGTAGGCCATCGCCTCCCCCGCGTTGGGCAGGAAGGCCTCGCAGTGCTCCAGGTCGGCCAGCGCCCCCAGGTCCCAGCGCCCGCTGTCGTCCCAGCCGACGTCGGCGAAGACCCGGGCCCCGCGCCGGGCCGCCTCGGCGACCCAGGCCTCGCCGCCGCCCGGGCCGAGCGAGGCCACGGCCGCGCGGGCGCGAGGCGGGCACTGGGGGAACGGTCCGGGGCCCGCCGGGGGCGGGGCCTCGTGGCCGTGGGAGACCATCGTGCGCTCGCCCTCGTACGCCATCGAGACGGTGACGGGGCTGTGCCAGCCGGGCACGGTCCGCGACATCGACAGGTCGATGCCCTCGCCCTGTTCGAGGGCGTCCCAGCAGTACTCCCCGTAGTGGTCGTCCCCGAAGGCGGCGGCCAGGGAGGTGCGAAGGCCGAGCCGGGCGAGGGCGGTGGCCATGTTGGCGACGCCGCCCGGGCTGGACCCCATGCCGCGCGCCCAGGACTCCGTGCCGCGCACGGGGGCCGAGTCGAGGCCGGTGAAGATGATGTCGAGGAAGACCGTGCCCGTCAGGAAGACGTCGCAGCCGGGTTCTTGGGGGTCGCGCAGCGGACCGAGCGGGTCCACGGCGGAGTCGAGGCTGTCCCGGCTGCTGCGACTGGTCACGATGTACTCCCCGTTCGGGTCGGCGCTCGTTCTGATCTTGGCGGGTCGTTTCTTCACTGGGCTGGAACCCGTCTCGCCCATGGGTTCAACCCGCGTCCGCCGTCGGGCCCTCCCGCCGGGGAGGACCCGCTCTACAGTGTGACGCAGATCACCGCCTGAACGCCCTTCTCCGAAGATCCTGCCACTTGATAAATATGAGCCCCGCGCACTTGCGGAATCTCATGCTCCACCTGTGTCACCTGGATCAACCGTGCCCGACCGCACCCCCGCGCCGCCCGCCGCCTGGCCGCTCGTCGCACTCTTCACCTCCGGTTACGTCGCCCCGTACCTGCTGCCGACCGTCGTCGGCCGGCTCGACGCGAACCTCCCGCTGAGCCCCGCGCAGGCCGGCCTGATCGGCTCGGTCCTGCTGCTCGGCTCGGCCGCCGCCGGGTTCACCCTCGCCTCGCGCATCCCGCGCCACGGGCCGCGTCCGCTGGCCCGGCTCGGGCTGCTGCTCGCCGCCCTCGGGTACGGCACGGCGGCCGCCACCGCACAACTCCCCCTCGTCGTCGCGGGCGCCGTCCTCGGCGGCTTCGGCTCGGGCACGGCCACCGCCGTGGCCGCCTCCGGGATCGCGGCGCAGCGCGACCCGCACCGGACCTCCTCGCTGGGGCTGCTGTCGGTGTCGGCGACGGCCGGGGCCCTGTACCTGACCCTGCCCCGGCTCGGCGGCGGGCACGGGCTGCCCTTCGCTGCGATCGCCCTGGTCGCGCTGGCGTGCTGGCCGGCGACGGGCCGCCTGGCCGGTGCGGACCGCACCGACGGCACCGGCCACGCCGCCGTACGGGTCTCCGGGCGGCTGCCGTACCCCCGCGCCGGGGTGGTGCTCGCCGGGGCCCTGATGCTGTGGTCGCTGGCCCAGAACGCCCTCTGGGGCGTCAGCGGCCGCATCGGCGCGCAGCAGGCGGGCCTCTCCGAGGTCACCCTCGGGATCGTCTTCGCGGCCGCGCTCGGCGCCGGGCTTCTCGGGGTCACCGCCGCCTCCGCGCTCGGGGCCCGGCTCGGGCGGGCGGTCCCGGTGGGGGTGGGCACGGCGGTCATCGCCTGCTGCGTGGTGCTGGCCTCGCACGCGCGGGACCTGGGGTCCTTCGCGGCCGGGGAGATCCTGTGGAACGCGGTCTACCCCGTCGTGCTCTCCTACGCCATCGGCCTCGCCGCCGCCCTCGACCCGCGCGGGCGCTGGGCCGTCCTGGTCGGTTCCGCGTCCTCGCTCGGCGTGGCCTGCGGGCCCGTCACCGGGAGCCTGCTCGCCGAGCGCGCGGGGTTCCCCGGCATGGGCCTGGCCCTCGGAGGGCTGCTGCTGGCGGTGGCCGGGCCGATGGCCGCGGTCGCCCTGCACGTCGGCGGACGCCCGCTGACCCCCGGCTCGGTGCGCCGGCGCGGCGGGGCCCCGGCGGCCGTGCTCGCCGCCGGAGCCGGGACGCCGGCCGGCTCGGTGCCGAGGGTCGGCGCGCAGGAGCTGGAGGTCGTGGAGCTCGCGCAGCTCCGCGCCCGCCCGCTGCGCCTGCCCCCGCTCCGTGTGCTCCTGCTCTCCCCGACACCGGCCCGCCGAGCCCGAGACCGCACCCGCCGCCGGATCCGCACCGACGCCTAGGACCGGGGCCCGCTACCCGGCCCGCTTCGGCACGGGAACCCGTACGAGATCCGCGGCGATCGTCAGCTCGCCCTCGAAGCCGGCCGCACGGGCCTGGCGTTCGAACTCGGACGGGTCGCCGTACCGCTGCGAGAAGTGCGTCAGCACGAGGTGGCGTACGCCCCCGTCCCGCGCCGCCCGGGCCGCCTGCCCGGCGGTGAGGTGCCCGTGGTCGGTGGCCAGTTGGACGTCCTCGTCGAGGAAGGTCGACTCGATGACCAGCATGTCGCAGCCCGCAGCGAGCACCTCGACGCCACCGCAGAGCCGGGTGTCCATGACGAAGGCGAACCGCTGTCCGGCGCGCGCCTCGCTGACCTGCTCCAGGGTGACCCCGCCGAGGCTGCCCTCGCGCTGGATCCGCCCCACGTCCGGCCCCTTGATCCCGTGGAACGCGAGCAGTTCGGGCCGTATCCGGCGCCCGTCGGGCTCGGTGACCCGGTAGCCGAAGGACTCCACCGGGTGCGAGAGCCGTACGGCGTCCAGGGTGTACGCGTCCCCGCGCGCCAGGATCCCGTCCTCGGCCACCGGCTCCTCGGCGAGCTGGACGGTCTCTCGGTAGGCCGTGGCGTACCGCAGCCGGTCGAAGAACTTCTGCCCGGAGGCCGGGTAGTGGGCGGTGACGGGGTGCGGGACCCGGTCGAGGTTGATCCGCTGGATCACCCCGGCGAGCCCGAGGCTGTGGTCACCGTGGAAGTGGGTGACGCAGATCCGGTTGATGTCGTGCGCGGCCACCCCGGCGCGGAGCATCTGGCGCTGGGTGCCCTCGCCGGGATCGAAGAGGATGCCCTCGCCGTCCCAGCGCAGCAGGTAGCCGTTGTGGTTGCGGTGGCGGGTGGGCACCTGGCTGGCGGTGCCGAGCACCACGAGTTCGCGTACGGACACGGTTTATCCCGGGGGCCATTCGAAGCCGCGGCCGCCGAGGACGTGCACGTGGGCGTGGAAGACGACCTGGCCGGCGCCGGCGCCGGTGTTGAAGACGAGGCGGTAGCCGCGGTCGGCGAGCCCCTCGTCGGCGGCGACGCGGCCGGCCTCGGTCAGGACGTCGGCGGCGATCCCGGGCTCCGCGGCCGCGAGGGAGGCGGCGTCGGGGTAGTGCACCTTCGGGATGACGAGGACGTGGGTGGGCGCCTGCGGGTTGATGTCGCGGAAGGCGACGGTGGTGTCCGTCTCCCGGACGACCGTCGCGGGGATGTTCCCCGCGACGATCTTGCAGAACAGGCAGTCGGCCTGCGGTTCCCCGGCCATGTGCTGAGCCCTTCGTGACGGGTGATCGGTTCCGGCATCGTATCCACCGCCGTCGGCCGCACCGCTCAGGGCCGGCGGCCCGTCAGGACCGGCCGCCGGCCAGGACCAGCGGCTCGTCAGGACCAGCGGCCCGTCAGGACCAGCGGCCCGTCCTCGCCAGCAGGACCGCCGCGGCGGCCGTGCCCGCCGTGGAGGTGCGCAGCACCGAGGGCCCCAGCCGGTACGGGTGCGCCCCGGCCGCGGCGAAGGCGGCGAGCTCGTCCGGGGAGACCCCGCCCTCGGGGCCGACGACCAGGACGATGGAGCCGGCGGCGGGCAGTTCCGCGGTGGCCAGCGCGCCCGAGGGGGCGTCCCGGTCCTCGTGCAGCACCACGGCGAGGTCGGCACCGGCGAGCAGCGCCGCGACCTGCTTGGTCGACAGTGCCTCCTCGACCTCGGGGAAGCGGACCCGGCGGGACTGCTTGCCCGACTCCCGGGCGGTGGCCCGCCACTTCGCGAGGGATTTGGCCCCCCGGTCGCCGCGCCACTGGGTGATGCAGCGCGAGGCCTGCCAGGGCACGATCGCGTCGACGCCGGTCTCCGTCATGGTCTCGACGGCGACCTCGCCCCGGTCGCCCTTGGGCAGGGCCTGGACGACGGTGATCCGGACGGCCGGCTCCGCCTCCTCGAAGACCCCGGACACGGAGACGACGAGGCGGTCCTTGCCCTCGGCGGCCGTCACGACGGCCTCGGCCCAGCCGCCCCGGCCGTCGGTCAGCACGAGGGCCTCGCCGGGGGCCAGCCGCTTCACGGAGACCGCGTGGCGGCCCTCCGGGCCGTCCAGGACGAACTCCGGCCCCGCGGGAACCTTTTCGACCACGAACACCGGGGCGGTCATGACGCACTCCTCATCTGCATTGCCTTCAACACGTCCTGTGCCGCGCCGAGTTCCGCCGCGAGCACCTCCACCAGTTCCCCGGCCGGCAGGGCCCGGGCCAGCCGGTGCCCCTGGCCGGCCCACAGGGCCATGCCCTGCGGGTCCCCGGCCGCGGCGGCGGCCTTGCGCAGCGGCGCGGTCAGGTGGTGCACCTGCGGGTACGCGGCCGGGGCGTACGGGCCGTGCTCGCGCATGAACCGGTTGACCAGCCCGCGGGCCGGCCGCCCCGAGAAGGCCCGGGTCAGCTCCGTCCGGACGAACAGCGGGTCGGTCAGCGCCTTCTTGTGCAGGGCGTGCGCGCCGGACTCCGGGCAGGCCAGGAAGGCCGTGCCGAGCTGCGCGGCCTCCGCGCCCGCGGCGAGCAGCGCGGCGATCTGCGAGCCGCGCATCAGGCCGCCCGCCGCGATGATCGGGAGGGCCACGGCCTCGCGCACCTGCGCGACGAGTGCGAGCAGGCCGACTCCGGCCGTGCCGTCGCCCTGCGGGTCGTCGCGGTGGGTGCCCTGGTGGCCGCCCGCCTCCACGCCCTGGACGCAGACGGCGTCGGCGCCGGCAGCCTGCGCGGCGCGGGCCTCCTCGACGGAGGTGACGGTGACGATCGTGTACGTACCGACCTTGCGCAGGCAGGTGAAGGCCGCGGGCGAGGGCAGGCCGAAGGTGAACGAGACCACGGGTACCGGGTCCTCGATGAGAATGGCCAGTTTGGCGTCGTAGCCGTCGTCGCAGGTGCCCATGATGTCCTCGTCGGCGAGGGAGATCTCGTACCAGGAGGCCTCACTGGCGAGGTGCCCGCGGTAGACCTCCAGGACCGCCGGGTCCACGTGGGAGGCCTGCGGCATGAAGAGGTTGACGCCGAAGGGGCGGCGGGTGAGCGCGCGCAGCCGCTTGATCTCCTGGTACATGCCGTCGGCGGTCTTGTAGCCGCCGGCGAGGAAGCCCAGTCCGCCCGCTTCGCACACGGCGGCCGCGAGCGGCGGGCAGGACGCGCCGCCCGCCATGGGCGCCTGCACGATCGGGTACGCGAAGAGACCGTTCGGTGCGGAGGACATGAGCTGCATCGTGCCATGTCCCGCTCACGGGACCGAATCACGGCATTCGCCTGGCATAGTCCCCTTCACCGGGGTGCCTGAATACCGCCGCCGCCCTGCCGTCCGCATGCCGCGAGCCCGGTCCGGGGCATCCCCGGACCGGGCTCGCAGGTGTTCTCGTACGCTGCTCCGCGCGCGGCTCAGCGCCCGTTGAAGGCGTCCTTCAGGCGGCTGAACAGGCCTTGCTGGCCCGGCGCGAACTGGCCGAGGGGCCGCTCTTCGCCGCGCAGCTTCGCCAGCTGGCGCAGCAGGTCCTCCTGCGCCGGGTCCAGCTTGCTGGGGGTGGTGACCTCGACGTGGACGATCAGGTCGCCGCGACCGCCGCCGCGCAGGTGCGTGACGCCCCGGCCGTGCAGGGGGATCGCCTGGCCGGACTGGGTGCCGGGCCGGATGTCGATCTCCTCCAGGCCGTCCAGCGTCTCCAGCGGGCACTTGGTGCCCAGGGCCGCCGCGGTCATCGGGATGGTGACCGTGCAGTGCAGGTCGTCCCCGCGCCGCTGGAAGGTCGGGTGCGGCAGCTCGTGGATCTCCACGTACAGGTCGCCGGCGGGGCCGCCGCCGGGGCCGACCTCGCCCTCGCCCGCGAGCTGGATCCGGGTGCCGTTCTCGACGCCCGCCGGGATCTTGACGGTGAGGCTGCGGCGGGAGCGGACCCGGCCGTCGCCCGCGCACTCGGGGCAGGGGGTCGGGACCACGGTGCCGAAGCCCTGGCACTGCGGGCAGGGGCGCGAGGTCATGACCTGGCCCAGGAAGGACCGGGTGACCTGCGAGACCTCACCGCGGCCGCGGCACATGTCGCAGGTCTGCGCCGAGGTGCCGGGGGCGGCGCCTTCGCCGGAGCAGGTGGTGCAGACGACGGCCGTGTCGACCTGGATGTCCTTGGTCGTGCCGAAGGCGGCCTCGTCCAGTTCCAGGTCGAGGCGGATCATGGCGTCCTGGCCGCGGCGCGTCCGCGAGCGCGGTCCGCGCTGCGAGGACTGGCCGAAGAAGGCGTCCATGATGTCGGAGAAGTTGCCGAAGCCACCCGCTCCGAAGCCGCCGGCCCCGCCGCCGCCCGAGGAGGACAGCGGGTCGCCGCCGAGGTCGAAGACCTGCTTCTTCTGCGGGTCCGAGAGGACCTCGTAGGCGGCGTTGATCTCCTTGAAACGCTCTTGCGTCTTGGGATCAGGGTTCACATCCGGGTGCAGCTCGCGCGCGAGCCGCCGGAATGCCTTCTTGATCTCGTCCTGCGATGCGTCGCGGCGCACGCCGAGAACGGCGTAGTAGTCCGTGGCCACTTACGACTCCGCCAGGATCTGTCCGACGTAACGTGCCACTGCGCGTACCGCTCCCATCGTTCCGGGGTAGTCCATGCGGGTCGGTCCGACCACGCCGAGTTTGGCGACTGCTTCGCCGCCCGAACCGTAGCCGACCGAGACGACGGACGTGGAGTTCAGTCCCTCGTAGGCATTCTCATGCCCGATCTTTACGGCCATTCCCGACTCACTGGCCTCGCCCAGCAGCTTGAGGAGCACGACCTGCTCCTCCAGCGCTTCGAGCACCGGCCTGATCGTCAGGGGAAAATCGTGTCCGAAGCGGGTGAGGTTGGCGGTGCCGCCGATCATCAGCCGCTCCTCCGCCTCCTCGACCAGCGTTTCGAGGAGGGTGTCGAGGACGGCTCGCACCGTCACCCGGTCCTCGTTCTCGAAGGACTCCGGAAGGTCCTGCACCAGCGGCGGCACGTCGGTGAACCGGCGGCCGACGACACGGCTGTTGAGGCGGGCCCGCAGGTCCGCGAGCGAGGCCTCCCCGAAGGGGGTCTGGCAGTCGACGAGCCGCTGCTCGACCCGGCCGGTGTCCGTGATGAGGACGAGCATCAGGCGGGCCGGGGCCAGCGCGAGCAGTTCCACGTGCCGGACGGTGGACCGGGTCAGCGACGGGTACTGGACGACGGCGACCTGCCGGGTGAGCTGCGCGAGCAGCCGCACCGTACGGCCGACGACGTCGTCGAGGTCCACGGCCCCGTCGAGGAAGTTCTGGATGGCCCGGCGCTCGGGCGTCGACAGCGGTTTGACCCCCGCCAGCCTGTCGACGAAGAGGCGGTAGCCCTTGTCGGTGGGGATCCGGCCGGCGCTGGTGTGGGGCTGCGCGATGTAGCCCTCGTCCTCCAGCACGGCCATGTCGTTGCGCACGGTGGCGGGCGAGACGCCGAGCCGGTGCCGCTCGGTGAGCGCCTTGGAGCCGACCGGCTCCTCCGTCCCGACGTAGTCCTGGACGATGGCGCGCAGCACTTCGAGTCTGCGTTCGCTGAGCATCGCGCACACCTCCATCGTTTCCGTCGTTCGCGGCTTCGGCAGGCTCTGCCTGCTGGCACTCTGAGCGTTCGAGTGCCAGAGATCCCCCGGTCAGTGTACGGCGGGCTGGTACACCCGTAGCAAGGGCGGCCCGCCAAGGTAGCGTCGCGGCATGGACGTGCGTTGGGAAGAGGCAGGCTGGGAACGGCTCACCGGTCGAGCCGGACGCAAGCGGCTGCCGGTGTGGGACTGCACCGTGGGACTGGTGGTGGGCGAGGATTCGGCCCTCCTGATCGACCCCGGATCCTCTCTTCGGGAGGGCTCGCTGGTGCGGGCCGAGGCGGAGCGGCTGGCGGGCCGCCGCGTGACCCATCTCGCATTCACACACGGACATTTCGACCACGTACTGGGGGGTGCGGCCTTCGCGGGGGCGGAGGTCTACGGCCCGGTCGGGCTGGACGCCGTGCTCTCGACGGGCCGGGAGGAGCTGCGCGAGGACGCGGTCCGGCAGGGGCTGGCGGAGGCCGAGGCGGCCGAGGCCGCGGACCTGCTGGTGGTCCCCCGGCACCTGGTGTCGGGCGAGTGGACGCTCGACCTGGGCGGGGCGCAGGTGCTGCTGGCGAACGTGGGACCCGGGCACACCGGGCACGATCTGGCCGTCTTCGTACCCGGAGCGCGCGAGGTGGTCTTCTGCGGGGACCTGGTCGAGGAATCGGGCGAACCGCAGGCGGGTCCGGACGCGGTGCCCGGGCAGTGGCCGGCGGCCCTGGACCGGCTCCTCGCCCTGGGCGGGGACGACGCTCTGTACGTACCGGGTCACGGAGCGGTGGTCGACGCGGCCTTCGTCCGTGCCCAACGCGACACACTGGCAGCCCGTTTCGGCGTGTCGGACACCTGAGGCGGCCCGCTCTCCTACCCTCGGCCGGATGCGTGAGTACTCCCCCGACCTGACCCCGCAGTGGAAGCGCGCCAAACCCGTACCGGAGGTGCCGGCCGATCCCGATCTGGTGGTCGAGGTGGCGGGTACGGACTTCTGCGGCGCGGTGGTGGCCTGCGAGGCCGGCACGGTCACCCTGGAGGACCGCTTCGGCAAGCGGCGCGTCTTCCCCCTCGAACCCCGCGCCTTCCTCCTGGACGGCGCGGTGGTGACCCTGACGCGGCCGGCCCGGGGGCCGGCCGCCCCGGCCCGTACGGCCTCTGGCTCCCTCGCCGTCCCCGGGGCCCGTGCGCGGGTGGCCCGGGCGGGCCGGATCTACGTGGAGGGCCGCCACGACGCCGAACTGGTCGAACGCGTCTGGGGCGACGACCTGCGGATCGAGGGCGTCGTGGTGGAGTACCTGGAAGGCATCGACGACCTCCCGGCCGTCGTCGCGGACTTCGCCCCCGCCGCCGACGCCCGCCTGGGCATCCTGGTGGACCACCTGGTCCCGGGCTCCAAGGAGTCCCGCATCGCCGTCGCCGTGACCTCCCCGCACGTCCTGATCGTGGGACACCCGTACGTGGACGTCTGGCAGGCGGTGAAACCCTCGGCCCTCGGCATCCGCGCCTGGCCGGTGATCCCGCCCGGCCAGGACTGGAAGACGGGCATCTGCCGGGCCCTGGGCTGGCCGGAGAACACCGGAGCCGCCTGGCAGCACATCCTGTCCCGCGTGACCTCGTACAAGGACCTGGAGCCCACCCTGCTGGGCGCGGTGGAGCACTTGATCGACCACGTCACGGCGTAGCCGGGCGCACGGCCCTGCGGGGCGAAGTCCCTCAAACGCCGGCGGGGCCGGAATGGCGCTCCGGGCAATCCCGGCCAGGCAAATCCAGCCCCTCCGGCGTTCGAGGAGCGGGGGTCCGGGGGCCGGCCCCCGGCAACGGCGCCGCACGCGGCAACGGGTCCGGGCGGAGCCCGGGGAACGGGGGAAAGGGCGGGTAGGGGACGGCCCCGCAGGGCAGCCCCACCCCGGACCGGGTCAGTCCACCAGGTCCCGGACCACCGCGTCGGCCAGGAGCCGCCCCCGCAGGGTCAGAACGGCCCGCCCGGCCGCGTAAGGCCCCGCCTCGAGGAGCCCATCCGCGAGGGCCCGCCCGGCCGCGGCAAGGCCGGCAGGCGCCAGCAGCGACAGCGGAACCCCGTCCACGAGCCGGAGCTCCAGCAGGATCCGCTCCACCCGCCGGTCCTCCGAGGACAACAGCTCCCGCCCCGCCCCGGGCGACCGCCCCTCCGCCAGCGCCGCCGCGTAGGCGCCGGGATGCTTCACGTTCCACCACCGCACCCCGCCCACGTGCGAGTGCGCTCCGGGCCCGGCCCCCCACCAGTCGGCCCCGCGCCAGTACAGCTCGTTGTGCAGGCAGCGCCCGGCTTCGGAGGTGGCCCAGTTCGAGACCTCGTACCAGGAGTACCCCGCCTCGGCCATCACCGAGTCGAGGATCAGGTACCGGTCCGCGTGGACGTCGTCGTCCGTCATCGGGACCTCGCCCCGCCGGATCCGCCGCGCCAGCTGCGTGCCCTCCTCCACGATCAGCGCGTAGGCACTGATGTGATCGGGCCCGGCGCCGAGCGCCGCCGACAGGGACGCGCGCCAGTCCTCGTCCGATTCCCCCGGCGTCCCGTAGATCAGGTCCAGGTTCACGTGCTCGAAGCCCGCCGCCCGCGCCTCCGCGACGCAGGCCTCCGGACGTCCCGGGGTGTGCGTGCGGTCGAGCACCTTCAGGACGTGCTGCTTGGCGCTCTGCATGCCGAAGGAGATCCGGTTGAAGCCGCCCGCGCGCAGCTCCGCCAGGTACTCCGGGTTCACCGACTCCGGATTGGCCTCGGTGGTGACCTCGGCGTCCTCGGCCAGCCCGAATTCCTCGCGGATCGCCGCGAGCATCCGTACGAGGTCGCCGGCGGGCAGCAGCGTGGGCGTGCCGCCGCCCACGAACACGGTCCGTACGGCCCTGGGGTCGTCCCCGAGGACCTTCCGGGCGAGGCGCACCTCGTCGATCAGGGTGTCGGCGTAGTTCTCCCGGGAGGCGAGCACACCGCCGGTGCCCCGCAGCTCGGTGGCCGTGTAGGTGTTGAAGTCGCAGTACCCGCAGCGCGTGGCGCAGTACGGAACGTGCAGGTAGAACCCGAGCGGCCGCTCCCCGGCTCCCGCCAGGGCGTGGAGCGGCAGCGAGCCGTCTTCGGGCATGGGTTCACCGTCGGGCAGTGCGGAAGGCATGCGCCCATTGTCCCGCACTGCCCCAAGGTCGTTTACGGGCTCGCGCCGCGCCCGGTGCCGCGCACCCTCGACGCCCCGCGCGACGCCCCGCGCTACGCCTCCCGGGAGCCCTCGTACATCTCCTCGATGAGGTGCTTGAACTCGCGCTCGACGACCGGCCGCTTCAGCTTGAGGCTCGGGGTGAGGTCCCCGTGCTCCACGTCGAGGTCGCGCGGCAGGAGGCGGAACTTCTTGACCGTCTGCCAGCGCTGGAGGCCCTCGTTGAGGGTCTGGACGTAGGTCTCGATGAGCCGGTTGGTCTCGGGGGCGGCCAGGACCTGGGAGTACGTCTTGCCCTCCAGGCCGTTCTCGGCGGCCCAGACCAGGATGGAGGGCTCGTCGAGGGCGATGAGGGCGGAGCAGAAGTTCCGGTCGGCGCCGTGGACGACGATGCTGGAGACATAGGGGCAGAGCGCCTTGAACCGGCCCTCGATCTCCGCCGGGGCGACGTACTTGCCGCCCGAGGTCTTGATCAGGTCCTTCTTGCGGTCGGTGATGCGCAGGTAGCCGTCGGCGGAGAGTTCGCCGATGTCGCCCGTGTGCAGCCAGCCGTCGGCTTCCAGCACCTCGGCGGTCTTCTCGGGCTGCCCGTGGTAGCCCTGCATGATGCCGGGGCCGCGCAGCAGCACCTCGCCGTCGTCGGCGATGCGGACCTCGGTGCCGGGGAGCGGCTTGCCGACGGTGCCGGTGCGGTATGCCTCGCCGGGGTTGACGAAGGAGGCGGCGCTGGACTCGGTGAGCCCGTAGCCCTCCAGGATGTGGATGCCCGCGCCCGAGAAGAAGTAGCCGATGTCGGGGGCGAGGGCGGAGGCGCCGGAGACGGCGGCGCGCAGGTTGCCGCCGAAGGCCTCGCGGAGCTTGGAGTAGACGAGCGCGTCGGCGATCTTGTGCTTGGTGGAGAGGCCGAGCGGGGCGGTGGCGTTGCCGGTGCGGCGGAAGTTGTCCTGGGTGACCTTCGCGTACTCGCGGGCCACGCCGACCGACCACTGGAAGATCTTGTACTTGGCTCCGCCGGCGGCCCGGGCCTTGGCGGCAACGCCGTTGTAGACCTTCTCGAAGATGCGCGGAACGGCCGCCATGTAGGTCGGCTGCACGATCGGCAGGTTCTCGATGATCTTGTCGATCCGGCCGTCGACGGCGGTGACGTGACCGACCTCGATCTGGCCGGAGGTGAGCACCTTGCCGAAGACGTGCGCGAGCGGCAGCCAGAGGTACTGGACGTCGTCCTTGGTGATCAGGCCGGTGGCGACGGTGGCCTTGGCCATGTACGACCAGTTGTCGTGCGGCAGGCGCACGCCCTTGGGACGCCCGGTGGTGCCGGAGGTGTAGATGAGCGTGGCGAGCTGGTCCGCGGTGATGGCCGCGATCCGCTCCTTGACCGCCTCGGGGTGCTTGGCCAGGTATTCGCGGCCGCGCGCCTCCAGGTCGGCGAGGGACAGCACCCAGCCCTCGGGGTCGCCGTCGGCGGCTACGGCGTCGGCGGCCTCCAGGACCACCACGTGGGCGAGGTGGGGCAGGTCGGCGCGCCGCTCGCGGGCCTTGGCCAGCTGGGAGGCGTCCTCGGCGATCAGTATCCGGCTCTCGGAGTCGGACAGGATGAAGGCCGACTCCTCCGCGTTCGTGCTCGGGTAGACGGTGGTCACGGCGCCGCCGGCGCACATCACCCCGAGGTCCGCGAGGATCCACTCCACCCGGGTGTTGGAGGCGAGCGCGACGCGCTGCTCCGACTGGATCCCGAGGTCGATGATCCCGGCCGCGATGGCGAAGACGCGCTCGGCGGCCTGGCCCCAGCTGAGCGACTTCCAGTCGTCGGGGCCGCCCTGGCCGTCCGCGGCGGGGACGGGATAGCGGTAGGCCTCGCCGTTGGGCGTGGCGGCGACACGCTCCAGGAAGAGGGTCGCCACAGTGGGCGGGCGGTTCTCGATCAAGGTCTGTGTGTCGCTCACGGACATCCTCCGGACCACGCGGCAGGCCTGACTCGTCACAAGGCGGGACTGACGGGGTGACGAGTCGGGGTGGGTGGCTGAGTCAGGGCTTGGCCGCATTCGACCAAGAAAACTGGCGAGTAACCAACGAGCAGTGATCAGACTAGGGGCCCTCCGCCTGGCGCGTAAGAGCCCTTGGGGCGCCGATTCATAACGAAGCGGAGCCCGTGCTCCACTCCACCCCCGCACGGGGACGCAGCAGGCCCCCGCGCCGGAGCACGGGGGCCTGCCTCTCGTCACACTGCTACTTCTTCTTGCCGCCGGACTCGTCGCTGGAGAGGACGGCGATGAAGGCCTCCTGCGGGACCTCCACGGAGCCGACCATCTTCATGCGCTTCTTGCCTTCCTTCTGCTTCTCCAGCAGCTTCCGCTTGCGGGAGATGTCACCGCCGTAGCACTTGGCGAGGACGTCCTTGCGGATGGCGCGGATGGTCTCGCGGGCGATGACGCGGGAGCCGACGGCCGCCTGGATCGGGATCTCGAAGGCCTGCCGCGGGATGAGCTCGCGCAGCTTGGCGACCAGGCGCACGCCGTAGGCGTACGCGGCGTCCTTGTGGCAGACGGCGGAGAAGGCGTCGACCTTGTCGCCGTGCAGCAGGATGTCGACCTTGACCAGGCTGCCGGACTGCTCGCCGGTGGGCTCGTAGTCGAGGGAGGCGTAGCCGCGCGTCTTGGACTTCAGCTGGTCGAAGAAGTCGAAGACGATCTCCGCGAGCGGCAGCGTGTAGCGGATCTCGACCCGGTCCTCGGAGAGGTAGTCCATCCCGAGGAGGGTGCCGCGGCGCTGCTGGCAGAGCTCCATGATCGCGCCGATGAACTCAGAGGGCGCGAGCAGGGTGGCCCGTACGACCGGCTCGAACACGTCCGAGATCTTGCCCTCGGGGAACTCGCTCGGGTTGGTGACGGAGACTTCCTTGCCGTCCTCCATGACGACGCGGTAGACCACGTTCGGCGCGGTGGCGATCAGGTCGAGCCCGAACTCGCGCTCCAGGCGCTCGCGCACCACGTCCAGGTGGAGCAGGCCGAGGAAGCCGACGCGGAAGCCGAAGCCGAGCGCCGCCGAGGTCTCCGGCTCGTAGACCAGCGCGGCGTCGTTGAGCTGGAGCTTGTCCAGGGCCTCGCGCAGGTCGGGGTAGTCCGAGCCGTCGAGCGGGTACAGACCCGAGAAGACCATCGGGCGCGGGTCCTTGTAGCCGCCGAGGGCCTCGGTCGCGCCGTTGTGCAGGCTGGTGATGGTGTCACCGACCTTGGACTGACGGACGTCCTTCACGCCGGTGATGATGTAGCCCACCTCGCCGACGCCGATGCCGTCGGCCGGGGTCATCTCCGGGGAGGAGACGCCGATCTCCAGCAGCTCGTGCGTGGCACCGGTCGACATCATCCGGATGCGCTCGCGCTTGTTGAGCTGGCCGTCGACGACACGGACGTACGTCACGACACCGCGGTACGAGTCGTAGACGGAGTCGAAGATCATCGCGCGGGCCGGGGCGTCCTTGGGACCGACCGGGGCCGGGACCGTGGCGACGATCTTGTCGAGCAGCACGTCCACGCCGAGACCGGTCTTCGCCGAGACGCGCAGGACGTCCTCCGGCTGGCAGCCGACCAGGTTCGCGAGCTCCTCGGCGAACTTCTCCGGCTGGGCGGCCGGCAGGTCGATCTTGTTCAGGACGGGGACGATCGCGAGGTCCTTCTCCATCGCCAGGTACAGGTTGGCGAGGGTCTGCGCCTCGATGCCCTGGGCCGCGTCCACCAGGAGGACCGTGCCCTCGCACGCCGCCAGGGAGCGCGAGACCTCGTAGGTGAAGTCGACGTGCCCGGGGGTGTCGATCATGTTGAGGATGTGGGTCTTGCCCTGGTCCTCGCCCGTGTTCGGCGCCCAGGGCAGCCGGACGGCCTGGGACTTGATCGTGATGCCGCGCTCACGCTCGATGTCCATGCGGTCGAGGTACTGGGCGCGCATCTGCCGCGAGTCCACCACACCGGTGAGCTGGAGCATCCGGTCGGCAAGGGTCGACTTGCCGTGGTCGATGTGCGCGATGATGCAGAAGTTGCGGATCAGCGCCGGGTCGGTACGGCTCGGCTCGGGCACGTGGCTGGGGATCGCGGGCACGCAGTGTCCTGATTCTCGGGTCGCAGTCGGAACGAAGTGTGGGCGTCGGTCTGCGCGAAATCAGATCTGGTCGGGTCTAGTCGGATCTATACGCAGACTCCCATGGTCCCATGAACCGGGGAGTGCGCTCGGTTTGGGCCGGTCGGATGGCAGCTGGTAGCCTGAGCAGCTGTGTCTCGTGTGCCCTCTAGCTCTACGGGACGCAATCCGAAGATCAAATCTCTGAACCTGCAAAGGCTCTTTCGTGGCGAACATCAAGTCCCAGGTCAAGCGCAACAAGACGAACGAGAAGGCTCGCCTTCGCAACAAGGCCGTCAAGTCCTCGCTCAAGACCGCCATCCGCAAGGCCCGTGAGGCCGTCGTCGCCGGTGACGTCGAGAAGGCCACCGTGGCTTCCCGCGCCGCTTCCCGCGCGCTCGACAAGGCCGTCTCGAAGGGTGTCATCCACAAGAACGCCGCCGCCAACAAGAAGTCGGCGCTGGCGATCAAGGCTGCCTCCCTCCAGGGCTGAGCTCCTGATGTGATCGCCGGGCCGGGAACCAGCGGGCCCTCTCTCCCGCTCCCGACCGGCACTCCGCGCCGCACACGAAGCGTTCGCCACGCGGGTGCGGTGCAAACCGAGAAGTAACCGAAGGCCCCGACCGCCTCCCTTCCCCAGGGCAGCGGCCGGGGCCTTCGGCATGCGGCCCCCGCCCGGCACCGGACGCGCGGCACCTTGGGGCGCGCGGGCACCCCGCGCCGCAAGCCCCTCCGGGCCTTCCGGGACCGGACACAAGCGGACCCCCGGGATGCGCGGACACCCCGGCCCACACCCCCCTCGAGCACACGGGAGCCCCCAGCCCGCACGGGCCGCTCCGAGCCACACGGAAGCCCCGAACCGAACGGGCCGAACGGGCCGAACGGGCCCCAAGCCGTACCCACTGCCCCACCCCGCCCGGCACATGAAGACCGGCCCGCACGGCACCAACCCGGCCAACCCAGCCTGTCCGGCGTTTGAGGACCGGGTCCGGGCGGAGCCCGGGGAACGGGCGAAGGGCGGGTAGGGGACCTCGCCCCGCAGGGCCCAGCCCCCCCAGCCGCACAACGGCCTCGGCAGACCGGCCCCGCACCCCGTCCGGCTGCCCGGGACCGGGGGCTCAGGCTCCCCCGACTCGGGGGCCAGGGGCTCAGCTCCGCGGGCCAAGGGCCCGGCTACGGAGATCGGAGGCCGCTCCGGGGGTCCAGGGGCTCAGGCTCCGGGGCCCGGGGCTAGCCCCGGCGGGTCCGCGCGGCCCGGGCGACCGCGACGACCGCCTTCTCGAGCGCGTACTCCGGGTCGTCGCCCCCGCCCTTGACACCCGCATCCGCAGCCGCCACCGCCCGCAGGGCATCCGCGACACCATCCGCCGACCACCCCCGCATCTGCTGCCGGACCCGGTCGATCTTCCACGGCGGCATGCCGAGGTCACGCGCGAGGTCCCCGGGACGGGCCCCCCGCGGGGCCGAGGCCAGCTTTCCGATCGCCCGTACCGCCTGGGCGAGCGCGCTGGTGATCAGCACCGGGGCCACCCCGGTGGACAGGGACCAGCGCAGGGCCTCCAGGGCCTCCGCGGCGCGCCCCTCCACCGCCCGGTCCGCGACGGTGAAGCTCGAAGCCTCGGCCCGGCCGGTGTAGTAGCGGCCGACCACGGCCTCGTCGATCGTGCCCTCGACGTCCGCGCACAGCTGCGCCGCCGCGCTCGCCAGCTCGCGCAGATCGCTGCCGATCGCATCGACCAGCGTCTGGCAGGCCTCGGGCGTGGCCGAACGGCCCAGCGTCCGGAACTCTCCCCGCACGAACGCCAGCCGGTCCGCCGGCTTCGTCATCTTCGGGCAGGCGATCTCGCGGGCACCCGCCTTGCGCGCGGCGTCCAGCAGGCCCTTGCCCTTGACGCCTCCGGCGTGCAGGAGAACGAGGGCGATCTCCTCGAACGGTGCGCCGAGGTACGCCTTGACCTCCTTGACCGTGTCGGCCAAAAGGTCCTGCGCATTGCGCACGACGAGCACCTTGCGCTCCGAGAAGAGCGAGGGGCTGGTCAACTCGGCCAGCGTGCCGGGCTGGAGCTGCTCGGAGGTGAGATCACGCACGTCCGTGTCGGCATCGGCGGCGCGCGCCGCCGTCACGACCTCCCGCACGGCGCGGTCGAGCAGCAGGTCCTCCTGCCCCACCGCGAGGGTGATCGGGGCGAGCGGATCGTCGGTGGAATTCTTCCTGGTGGCCATCGCCTCCAGCATCCCACGCCGCACTGACAGACCCTCGCGCCCCGGCCCCCTCCGCCGGCCTCCCCCTCCATGCCTGAGAATGTCCGGGTGAACGTGCGACATGTACTCGTCCTGCCCGACCGCGACACCGCCGAGGAGGTGGCGCGGGAGGTGGTCGACCGCTTCGGCCTCCCGGAGGAACCGCAGCTGGTCCGCGACGCCCTCGCCGGTGAGGATGACGCCGAGGACGCCCAGTGGCTGGTGGTCGTCGAGGACCCGCGCGAACGGCTGGACGCCACGGCCCTGGACGAGCTCGTCGCCGAGTACGACGGCTGGCTCGAAGCCCCGTAGCCACCGGACCCCACCCGGTCAGGCCTTGTGCACGACCTGCACGTCCAGAGTCACTTCCACGGTCGAACCGATCGCCGCGATCCCGTGCGCCAGCATCGACTGCCAGTTCAGCGTGAAGTCCTCGCGGTTCAGTTCGGCCGTCGCCCGGCAGGCCGCCCTCGGCTCGCCCTCCAGTCCCGTACCCAGACCCAGGTACTGGGTGTCCAGGGTGACGGACCGGCTGACCCCGTGGAGGGTGAGAGCGCCCGCCACGGACCAGCGGCTGCCGCTGCGGTGGATGAACCGCTCGCTGTAGAACTCCACCGTCGGATGGCGGGCCGCGTCCAGGAAGTCCGCGGAGCGCAGGTGGTCGTCCCGCATCCGCAGCCCGGTGTTGATGCTCGCCGCGTCGATGATCACGTGCATGGAGGAGTCCTCCATGCGCTCGGCAATCCGCACCGCGCCGGCGAAGGTGTTGAACCGGCCGTTGATCCGGGCGAAGCCGATGTGCCGGGCCGAGAACCCGATCGACGAATGCCCCGGATCCAGCTCCCAGTGGCCCGGCTGCGGCAGCAGCGGCGGATCCACCGAGTCCAGGACGATCTCCCCGGTGCCCGGCTGCGCCGGATCCCCCACCAGCGTCGCCCCGTGGAAGGGCGCGTAGCCCTCGGCCGTGACGGTCAGCCGGTACTCGCCGGCCGGCACCGCCGCCGTGAACCCGCCGTACGGGTCGGTCTCCCCGCTGACGATCCGCCGGCCTATCGGGTCGGTCACCTCGAACTTGGCCTGCCGGACCGGCTGGTGGACCGTGTCGAGGACCCGGCAGCTGAGCAGCCGCGCGGTATGAGGAAGCGTCAGTGTCGCGGATGTATGGGGACTGGCGGTTCCCGCCGTCTCCATCCCCCGTCTGCGACTGAACATGGTTTGTGCACCCCCGTGCTGTGTGGGCTTGGACCGCTCTGGCGAAAACGCATTCGATCATGCTGCCGGGTTGGGGGCAAACGGAGTGGTCACTCCTGGTATGCCCGTGCCGTCCCCGCCCCCGTCCCCGTCGCCGAATGGCCGGGAACGCCCGCAGCCGCGGGCCGCTGCCCGTGACGGCGACCGAACCGTCCTCGTCCGTGCGCAGCACGGCCGCGCCCGACTCCCGCAGCCGGGCGAGCGTACCCGCTGCAGGGTGCCCGTACCTGTTCCCGGCGCCCACCGGGACGATCGCGAGACGCGGCCGGATCCGCTCGTACAGCCCGGGATCCTGATGGGCACTGCCGTGGTGCGCGACCTTGAGGACGTCGACGGGCCCCAGTTCCGGATGGTTCCTCAGCAACGCCTGCTGGGAGCCCGGTTCGAGGTCGCCCAGCAGGAGCAGGGTCAGGCCCGCGCCCCGCACCAGCAGGGCCACGCTCGCATCGTTGGGGCTCTCGGTGAGGGCGCCCGCGGCCGGCGGCCACAGCACCTGCCACTCCAGCGGCCCGGCCCGCCGCCGCTCCCCCTCGACGGCAGGGACGACGGGCACCCCGGCGGCCGCCGCCGTCCGCCGTACGAACGCGGCCTGCCCCGGCGGTTCTTCCAGCCCGGTGACCTGCACCACACCCACCGAACGGCCCCTCAGCACCCCCGCCAACCCGCCCACGTGGTCGGCGTGAAAGTGCGTCAGCAGGACCATCGGCACGCGGCTCACACCCAGCTCCCTCAGGCACACGTCCACCGGCCCGGGCTCGGGGCCCGCGTCCACGACCACGGCCGTACCCGGGCCCACGGCCAGTACGGCGGCGTCTCCCTGGCCGACCGCGCACTGGGTGTAGCTCCAGTCGGGCGGCGGCCAGCCCTTGACCGTACGAGTGACCAGTGGCGGCCTCAGTACGGCGAGGAGGAGCACCACCGCCAGGGCGGGGGCGAGCCATCGCCCGTGGCCGAACCGCCTGCCGAGCACCACCGCCGCCAAGGTGGCCGCGGCGAGCAGCAACCCTCCGCCCACCCCGCCGGGCCAGCCCAGCTCCGCCCCGGGCAGTCTCGCCCCGCCCCGGGCCACGGCGGCGATCCATCCGGCGGGCACGCCCGCGCACCAGGCGAGCGCCTCGGCCACCGGTCGGCACACCGGTGCCGCCGCCAGCGCGGCGAACCCCAGGACCGTGGCGGGTCCCGCCGCCAGCTCTGCCAGCAGGTTGCAGGGCACCGCCACCAGGCTCACCCGGGCCGACAGCACCGCGACGACGGGCGCGCACACCGCCTGAGCCGCCGCCGCGGCCGCCAGCGCCTCGGCCCAGCGGGGCCGCATGCCGCGCCGCACCAGGGCCTCGCTCCACCGGGGAGCCAGCGTCAGCAGGGCCCCGGTGGCCAGGACGGAGAGGAGGAAGCCGTAGCTCCGGGCCAGCCAGGGGTCGTAGAGCACCAGCAGCAGGACGGCGGCGGCCAGCGCCGGGATCAGGGACCTGCGCCGCCCGGTGGCGATGGCCAGCAAGGTGACCGAGCCGCAGGCCGCCGCCCGCAGCACGCTGGGCTCCGGTCGGCACACCACCACGAAGGCCAGGGTCAGGGCCACCCCGCACAGGGCCGTCGTCCGCAGCGAGAGCCCCAGGCGCGGGGCCAGCCCGCCGCGCTCGGCCTGCTGCGCGCGGGCCGGGGCCCCGATGAGCAGGAAGAGCACCACGGTCAGGTTGGAGCCGGAGACGGCCAGCAGATGCAGCAGATCGGTGGCGCGGAACGCGTCGTGCAGATCAGGTTCCACCCGGGAGGTGTCCCCGACCACCAGTCCCGGCAGCAGGGCCCTGGCGTCCGGGGCCAGCCCGTCGGTGACCTCGCGCAGCCCGGCCCGCAGCCGCCCGGCGATCCGCTGCACGGTGTCCGGACCGCCGGTCACCCGTGGCGGGGCGCCCCCGGCCGGCCGGAGCAGGGCGACGGCCCGCTCCCCGTCCCGCGCCGGGGCCAGCCCGGCCACCACCTCGATCCGCGTCGAGGGCTGCAACCGGGCCCACCCCGGATGCCCCGCCAGCACCCGCACCGGGGTCGACACCCGGGTCCGGGCACCGTCGGGCCCGGTCACCCGGGTCACCACGGCGTCGATCACCACCACCGGCGGCCCGCTCCCGGTACGGGCTGTCCGCGGATCGGAGCCCACGGTGAGGTCCGCCAGCACCCGGGCATGGTCCCGGGCCAGCTCCGGGACCGGCCCGGCCCGCGCCTCGGCCCGCTGGAGGCCCGCCACCCCGGCGCCGGCGGCAGCGCACAGCAGGACCGCCGCCACGGCCGTCCGGAACGGCACGGAGCGCCTCCGGCCGGCCAGCATCAGCAGCCCGGCCGCGCCCGCTCCCAGCCCCGCCGCCCCGGCACTCCAGCCGACGGGCACCCCGAGGGCCACGGCCGCCGCCACCCAAACGCCCAGAGCCGGCCCCACCAGCCGCAAATCCACCGGCCCCTGCTCCCGCCCCGCCACCCCCTGCCCTGCCGCTACCCTCCCGTCCGGCCGTTGCCTCGCCACTTCCCTCCCAGCCGGCCCCTGCCCCGCCGCTACCCGCCCGGCCGGCCGTTGCCCCGCCTCATCCCTCCCAGCCGACCCTTGCCCCGCCTTATCCCGCTCGGCCGGACCCTGCCCCGCCTCATCCCGCCCGGCCGGACCCTGCCCCGCCGCTACCCGCCCGGCCAGCCCTTGCCCCGCCGCTACCCGCCCGGCCGGCCGTTGCCCCGCCTGTTCCCGCCCAGCCGGCCCCTGCCCCGCCGCTTCCCGCCCGGCCGGACCCCGCACACGCGCATCCGGCCGGGCTGGACCCCGCCGCAGCGGACCCCGCCCGCCCAGCCCGCGCCCGGTCGGATCCCGCCCGGCCGGGCCCCGCGCGCTCGGTCCCCGCCCGGCCTGACTCGGCCCGGCTCCGCCACCGCGGCTCACGGCCGCACCAGCTCGCGCAGATCGGCGAATCGGCGCTCACCGATCCCGTTGACCTGCCGGAGCTCCTCCACGGAGCGGAAGCCCCCGCGCACCGTGCGGAAGTCCACGATGTGCTGCGCGAGGACCGGGCCGACCCCCGGCAGGCCGTCCAGTTGCTCGGCCGTGGCCGTGCCGAGGCTCAGCGGCCCGGAGGCGGCCCCTCCCCGGCCCGTCGGCGGCGGCGGGGCGGGAGCACCCACCAGTACCTGCTCGCCGTCCATCAGGACGCGGGCCCGGTTCAGCCCCGTGGTGTCCGTCCCGGGCCGCACTCCCCCGGCGGCGGCCAAGGCATCGTCGACACGCGAGCCGGGAGGGAGCTTGCGTACTCCCGGGTCTCGGACCTTGCCGCTGACGTCCACCAGGATGGGACCGGCGCCGGGGCCCGCCCGCGCCGCCGTCGGGGCAGGCTGGGCGTCCGCCGCGGGCGCCACCACCGCGGGTGCGGTCACCGGCCGAGGCCGGGCCGCACGGTACTGCTGCGCTGCGAACCCGACCGCGACGACCAGCACCACCGAGACGGCGGCCACCGTGCGCGGCTCCACCCCGCAGCGGGTTTGCAGCCACAGGGGCAGCCGCTCCCGCACCGCGAGCCACCGTGTAGCTCCAGCGGGTACATCCCGGCCCCCGGCCGGAGCCGCCCCCTCACCCCGGGCAGGCGCCTCGTCGCGAACCGCCGGCCCGGGCCCGACCAGCGGCTCCGGCCCGACCGCGGCCGCGAGCTCGGGCTCGGGCACCGCCCCGACTGCGCGGGCTCCCGGCGGCTCCGCCTCGGCCGCGGTGCCCCGAGGCGGCGGAGCGCCCGGGGGGCGGCCCGCCCCGAGCAGGGCTTCGGCCCGGCGCCGCACCGCCGCGGGATCGGGGTGGCCTGGCCGCCGGCCGCGGTGATGCCGCAGACGGCTGTCGGAGAGCCGGGGACGGCCGGGGCCACTGGTGGCGCCGGCGGGACCTGAGGTGCGCGTACGAAGAGTCATGGCACGACGGTAGGGCCGCATCTCGACGCGCGTTCGGAGGCCTCAATTCCGGTGGATGGCCGCGCCGTTGTGGATACCTCCCTCACTCGAACCGGTGATCAGCGCGGAGAGACGACCGCCGCAAGCAGCCCCGGTCCGGTGTGCGCGCCGATCACCGCACCCACCTCGCTGACGTGCAGCTCGACCAGCCCGGGGATCCTCTCGCGAAGCCGCTGCGCCAGCTTCTCCGCGCGTTCCGGGGCCGCGAGGTGGTGCACGGCCACGTCGACGGGGCCGGACCCGGCGCGCTCCACGGCCAGCTCCTCCAGGCGGGCTATGGCCTTGGAGGCCGTACGCACCTTCTCCAGCATCTCGATCCGCCCGCCGTCCAGCGTCAGCAGCGGTTTCACCGCGAGCGCCGAACCGAGGAGGGCCTGTGCGGCCCCGATGCGGCCGCCGCGGCGGAGGTAGTCGAGCGTGTCGACGTAGAAGTACGCGGACATCCCGGCGGCCCGCTTCTCGGCTGCGGCGACGGCTTCGTCGAGGGAACCCCCGGACTCGGCCACCTCCGCCGCGGCCAGGGCACAGAAGCCCAGGGCCATGGCGACCATGCCGGTGTCGACGACGCGGACGGGCACCGGGGCGGTCTTCGCGGCGAGGACGGCGGCGTCGTAGGTGCCGGAGAACTCCGCGGACAGGTGCAGGCTGACGATGCCGGTCGCACCGGCCTCCACGGCCGCTCGGTAGGCCCGGGTGAAGTCCTCGGGGCTGGGGCGGGACGTGGTGACCGAGCGGCGCTTCTGCAGGGCCAGGGCGAGGCTCCTGGCCGAGATCTCGGTGCCCTCTTCCAGGGCCTCGTCGCCGAGGACCACGGTCAGCGGGACGGAGGTGATTCCGTGCCGCGCCATGGCCGGTTGGGGCAGGTAGGCCGTGGAATCCGTGACGATCGCGACATGGCGGGACATGAGGCGGAGGTTACCGGCAGTGGGGGTGTTCCGGCAGCCCGGGTCTGCCGGTGGGCCTCCGGACCCGGCTCCGAGCGGGCTGCCGCCGGGCTCCGAGTGAGCTGCCGCCCGGGCTCCTGCTGGGCTGCCGCCGCGCTCCGTCCGGGCTGCTGCCCGGTTCCATCCGGGCTGCTGCCGAAGTTCCGCCGGGCTGCTGCCGAGGTTCCGCCGGGCTGCTGCCGAGGTTCCGCCGGGCTGCGAACAGCCCACGGGCAGGCTCCCGCAGACTCCGGGGCCGGCACCGGGCGGGCTCCGGACAAGCTCCGGCAGCAGCTGATCGGCCCTGCGGGGCTGGGTCCCCTACCCGCCCTTCCACCGTTCCCCGGGCTCCGCCCGGACCCGCGCCTCAAACGCCGGCGGGGCTGGAGAAGCCCCGGCGAGGCCGGAGGGATCCCAAGCTGCGAACCCCGGCGCGGCCTGAGGAGCCTCGGCGAGGCCGCAAGGACCCCGGACGGCACACGCCGGCGGGGCTGGAGGAGCCCCTGCGGGGCCGCAAGGACCCCGGGCCGCACACGCCTACGGGGCCGGACGAAACCCGCCGAGGCCAGAAAGATCCCAAGCCGCGAACACCGGCGGGGCCAGAGGAGCCCCCGCAACGTCGGAGGGATCCCCGGCCGCAAGCGCCGGCGGGGCTGGACGAGTCCCGGCAAGGTCGGAGGAGTGCCGGCGGGGCCGGGGATGCCGCCGGACCGGCCTAAAGCCCGGGTGCTCCGCCCCAGCTCCCGCACCGCGAACGCCGGCGAAGCCGGGGCTGGGTCCGGGGCTGGGGCTCCAGCTGGATACGGGACCGGCTCAGGTCGTCGCTTCCGGGCGGCGGGTCTTCTGCCAGGGGTACTGGGGGGTCGGCGTGGGCTCGGAGAGGGCCGCGGGCTCGGGGGTGTTCCACGTGGGAGTCGCGCGGGAGAGGTCGTCGGCCGGTGCCTGGGACCAGTCCCGCAGGGCGCCCGACTCGACGTCGATCTGGGCCGACAGGTGCGACAGGTCGTCCTCGGCGAAGCGCCGGGCGCGGTCGCGGGCCGCCCAGCGCAGCGAGTCCGACGCCTGCGTGATCTGCGCCGTGCGCTCCCGCAGGTCCGGCAGGACCGCCACGATCCGCTGGCGGTCGGGCTCCGCCTCCAGGCGCTTCAGTTCGCCGTCGAGTTCGTGCCCGTGCGCGCTCAGCCGCTCGAACAGCCCGATCGACTCCTTCAGCGAGGCGTCCGTCTGGACCCCCTCGTACAGCGCCTGCTGCGTCGCCCGCATCGAGTTCCGCAGGTCGAGCCGCAGCGTGGCCAGCGCGCCCGTGACACCGACCTGGCCGAAACTGCGGGCCTTAAGGGTGGTGTCCTCCACGGTGCGGCGGGCCTGGGTGATGGTCCGGTCCACGCCACGCGCGGCAGCCTTGACCACCTTCGTCGTCACGTAGACACCGAGCCCCAGAAAGGCGAACAGCAGCACCAGGGCCACGATGATGAAGGCCTCCTCCATGAACGGTCCCTTCCCCAGCCGATTGCGTCCTTCCACCGTAAACGCCACGGGCAGGCCGCGGGTTCCAATCGAACCCCCAACCTGCCCGTACGGGATTACCCCTACTCGCGTCAGACGGAGACGTCAGACCGAGTCGTCAGACGAAGTGGTCAGACCGAGACGTCAGACGACGATGTTCACCAGCTTCGGCGCGCGCACGATCACCTTGCGGATCTCCGCCCCGCCCAGCGCCGCCACGACCGCCTCGTCGCCCAGCGCCAGCTGCTCCAGCTCCGCGTCGGAGATCGTCGGCGACACCTCCAGGCGAGCCTTGACCTTGCCCTTGATCTGGACGACGCACGTGACGCTCTCGTCCACGACGTACGCCGGGTCCGCGACCGGGAAGTCCTGGTGGACGACCGACTCGCCGTGGCCCAGGCGCTGCCACAGCTCCTCCGCGACGTGCGGCGCCAGCGGGGCCACCAGCAGCACCAGCCGCTCCGCGACCGAGCGCTCCAGCGGCCGGCCCGCCTTCGTCAGGGTGTTGTTCAGCTCGGTGATCTTCGCGATGGCGGTGTTGAAGCGCAGCCCGGCCATATCGGCGCCGACCCCGTCGATCGCCTTGTGCAGCGCGCGCAGGGTGGCCTCGTCCGGCTCCCCGTCGACGACCGTCACGGCGCCCGTCTCCTCGTCCACCACGTTGCGCCACAGGCGCTGCAGCAGCCGGTACTGACCGACGACGGCACGGGTGTCCCAGGGACGCGAGACGTCCAGCGGGCCCATCGCCATCTCGTACAGGCGCAGGGTGTCCGCTCCGTACTCCTCGCAGATCTCGTCCGGCGTGACGGCGTTCTTCAGGGACTTGCCCATCTTGCCGTGCTCACGCTTGACGGGCTCGCCCTGGTAGAAGTAGCCGCCGTCCCGCTCCTCGACTTCGGCCGCCGGGACGTACACGCCGCGCGAGTCGGTGTACGCGTACGCCTGGATCATGCCCTGGTTGAACAGCTTGTGGAACGGCTCCACCGAGGAGACGTGCCCCAGGTCGAACAGCACCTTGGACCAGAAGCGCGCGTACAGCAGGTGCAGCACCGCGTGCTCGGCGCCGCCGACGTACAGGTCGACGCCGCCGTGCGGCTGGCCCTCGCGCGGGCCCATCCAGTACTGCTCGATCTCCGGGTCGACCAGGGCCGAGCCGTTGTTCGGGTCCAGGTAGCGCAGCTCGTACCAGCAGGAGCCGGCCCAGTTCGGCATGGTGTTGGTCTCGCGCCGGAACGGGCGCACCCCGCGCCCGTCGCCCAGGTCCAGCTCGACGTTGACCCACTCCGCGTTGCGCGACAGCGGGGTCTCCGGCTTGGAGGTGGCGTCGTCCGGCTCGAAGGTGCGCGGCGAGTAGTCCTCGACCTCCGGCAGTTCCAGCGGCAGCATCGACTCGGGCAGCGGGTAGGCCACGCCGTCCTCGTCGTAGACGATCGGGAAGGGCTCGCCCCAGTACCGCTGGCGGCTGAACAGCCAGTCGCGCAGCCGGAAGTTGACGGTGCCCTCGCCGATGCCGCGCCCGGCCAGCCAGTCGGTGATCGCGGCCTTGGCCTCGACCACGCCCAGGCCGTCCAGCGATACGCCGTCGCCCGTCGAGTTGACGATGGTGCCGTCGTACGAGGAGAACGCGTCCTCCCACTCCAGCGGGTCCGCGTCGCGGTCGTCCGTGGGCTGCACGACGCAGCGCATCGGCAGCTCGAAGGCGCGCGCGAACTCGAAGTCACGGCTGTCGTGCGCCGGGACGGCCATGATCGCGCCGGTGCCGTAGCCCATCAGTACGTAGTCCGCGATGAAGACGGGGACCAGGTCGCCGCTGACCGGGTTGACCGCGAACGCACCGGTGAAGACACCGGTCTTGTCCTTGGCCTCGGCCTGCCGCTCGACGTCGGACTTCGAGGCGGCCTGCTTGCGGTACGAGTCCACGGCCTCGGCGGGGGTCGCGTTGCCGCCGGTCCACAGCTGGTGGGTGCCCTCGGGCCACTCGGCCGGGACGATCTTCGCGACCAGCTCGTGCTCGGGGGCCAGCACCATGTAGGTGGCGCCGAACAGCGTGTCGGGGCGGGTGGTGAAGACGGTGATGGCGTCGCCGTCGCCGACCGCGAAGTCCACGCGCGCGCCCTCGCTGCGGCCGATCCAGTTGCGCTGCTGCAGCTTGATGGCCTCGGGCCAGTCCAGCGCGTCCAGGTCGTCGATCAGACGGTCGGCGTAGGCCGTGATCCGCATGTTCCACTGGCTCAGCTTGGACTTGAAGACGGGGAAGTTGCCGCGCTCGGAGCGGTTGTCGGCGGTGACTTCCTCGTTGGCCAGTACGGTGCCCAGCCCGGGGCACCAGTTGACGGGCGCGTCCGAGGCGTAGGCCAGCCGGTACTCGTTCAGCACGTCGGCCCGCTCGGCGGCGCTCAGCGCGGCCCAGGAGGCTCCGCCGGGCAGCTCGCGGGAGCCGTCCTCGAAGGCGGCGACCAGCTCGGCGATGGGCCGGGCCTTCGCGGCGTCCGCGTCGTACCAGGAGTTGTAGATCTGCAGGAAGATCCACTGGGTCCACTTGTAGTAGTCCGGGTCGATCGTCGCGAACGAGCGGCGCTTGTCGTGGCCCAGACCCAGCCGGCGCAGCTGGACCTTCATGTTCTCGATGTTCGCCTCGGTCGACACGCGCGGGTGCGTGCCGGTCTGTACGGCGTACTGCTCGGCCGGCAGGCCGAAGGCGTCGAAGCCCAGGGTGTGCAGGACGTTGTGGCCGGTCATCCGCTGATGGCGGGCGAAGACGTCGGTGGCGATGTACCCGAGCGGGTGGCCGACGTGCAGGCCCGCGCCCGAGGGGTACGGGAACATGTCCATGATGAACTTCTTGGGCCGCGCCACAACGGTCGCGTCGCCGGCCAGGTCACCGGTCGGGTTCGGGGCCTCGTACGTGCCCTGCGCGTCCCATACGTCCTGCCAGCGTGCCTCGATGTCGGCGGCCATGGCAGCCGTGTAACGGTGCGCCTCGGCCGCCTCGGGGGCCGGGGTGTTCGTCTCGCTCATGATTCCTGAAGCTCCATCGATCGTCTCTGCCGGTTCTGCTGCCCAAACGAAAAAACCCCTCGCACAGGAGGGGGCGCCGCGCCGGGGCCGACCGCTTCGTGGGGTCGGAACTGTTCAGCGCGGCTCGGTAAGCAGAAGGCGTACGGCACGCATGGCGTCAGGGTACCGCAGCGGCCCCCAGCGGTGCTCTGCGCTTCCGGCCCGTGGACGCACAACGGGACACGACGGGGCACAACGAGAAGCGGGGGGGAGGTTTCTGTGTGTCGCTTCTTTCCCTTTTAGCCCCTTAGAAGCGAACCCCCCCCCCCCCCCCCCCCACAAGAACGCCCGCCCCCCCCCTTTCCTGGACCCCCCCACCTCTCCTTCCTTCCCCCTTTTTCCCTCCCTTTCCCGACCAGGT
>NZ_JBHWMB010000058.1:33926-59911 GCF_042730015.1 Streptomyces sp. NPDC059957
CCCTTCCCCTTCCCCCCGCTTCTTCACTGTGGAGCTATGGAGAATTGAACTCCAGACCTCCTGCATGCCATGCAGGCGCTCTACCAACTGAGCTATAGCCCCTTGTCTTGCCTGCCGCTTCGTGGCCCGTTTCCGGTCCCCCTTGGCGACATCCCAAACATTACACGGTGATGGCCCTGGTCCAAAAATCGGTTTCCGCGCACCCCGGGCCATGTCCGTTTCATGGCGATCCGTCACATGCCCCGGCTCGTTGCGCTTCCCTGCGCCACGGCGCTGTGCGCCTCTGCGTCACGCCTCTGCACCACGGCGCTGCGCGCCTCTGCGTCACGCCGCCGCGCTTCCCCGCGTCACGCCCGCGCGAACTGGTAGAACCGCTTCAGCGTGCAGTGCTCGTCGAGCAGCCGCCCGTAGATCGGCTCGCCCTCCAGTTCGCGGTACGTCTCGATGGGGTCGCCTTTTATGATCAGCGCCCGCGCGCACTCCTCGCACCAGTACTGGTAGTCGGGGTTGACCGGCTCCATGTCCCGCACGATCGGCGTGCCGTTGTTGCACCAGTCGCACCGCCGCCGGTGTGCACCCATCCGTCAGCGACTCCCTCCCGCGTCGGGCCGTCGTCGTCCCCCTCCGGCCGTCCGATTCTGCCATGCCGGTGCTCGCTCGGGCAGCTGTGGACAAAAGCAAAGATCCCGCCCCCTGTTGGGGACGGGATCTTGATTGTGGAGCTATGGAGAATTGAACTCCAGACCTCCTGCATGCCATGCAGGCGCTCTACCAACTGAGCTATAGCCCCGCTCTCCGCGACGCTCCCCCCGTTTCCGGTGTTCTGCGCTGCGAACAAGAAGAACTCTAGCCTGTGACCAGCCGGAAAGTGAAATCCGGGTGGGAGCCGCTCCGAGGTGGGCTCAGTCGTCGTCGCCGAGCACCGGTTCGGGCAGCGTGCCGGCGTTGTGTTCCATCAGCCGCCAGCCCCTCGCGCCCTCGCCCAGGACGGACCAGCAGCAGTTGGAGAGCCCGCCCAGGCCCTCCCAGTAGTACGAGTCCAGGCCCAGCAGGCGGCCGATCGTCGTACGGATGGTGCCGCCGTGGCTGACCACCACGAGCGTGCCGCCGGGGGGCAGCCGGTCGGCGTGTTCCAGCACCACCGGCGCGGCCCGGTCGGCGACCTCGGTCTCCAGCTCGCCGCCACCGCGGCGGACCGCCTCGCCGCGCTTCCACGCCGCGTACTGGTCGCCGTACTTGCCCAGGATCTCGTCGTGCGTGAGGCCCTGCCATTCGCCGGCGTACGTCTCGCGCAGCGCCTCGTCGTGCGTCACCGCCAGACCCGTGACGGCCGCCAGCTCGGCAGCCGTGGCGGCGGCGCGCATCAGGTCCGAGGCGACGATGGCGTCGGGCTTCAGCGAGGCGAGCAGCCGGGCGGCACGGCGCGCCTGCGCCACACCGGCCTCGGTCAGCTCGATGTCCGTGGAGCCCTGGAAGCGGCGCTCCAGGTTCCACGCGGTCTGGCCGTGCCGCCACAAGACGATCTTGCGGCTGGTCCGGCCGTTGCCGCTGGTCGTACCGCCACCGGTCGTACCGTCGCCGGCCGTGCCTTCGCGGGTCACACCCTCAGGGGTCGTGCCGTCGTGGGTCGCGCTCAGAACAGATCACCGTCCAGATCGTCGTCGCCCTGCGCGGCGCGCAGCGCGGCGTGCTCCTCGGCCTTGCCCTTGGTGAGCTTCGCGTCCTCGGGGAGGTCGATCTCGGGGCAGTCCTTCCACAGGCGCTCCAGCGCGTAGAAGACGCGCTCCTCGCTGTGCTGCACGTGGACGACGATGTCGATGTAGTCGAGCAGGATCCAGCGGGCGTCGCGGTCGCCTTCGCGGCGCACCGGCTTGGCGCCCAGCTCCTTCAGGAGCTTCTCCTCGATCTCGTCGACGATCGACTTGACCTGGCGGTCGTTGGGAGCCGAAGCGAGCAGGAAGGCGTCGGTGATCGACAGCACGTCGCTGACGTCGTACGCGATGATGTCGTGCGCGAGCCGGTCGGCCGCGGCCTGGGCGGCGGCGGTGATGAGCTCGATGGAGCGGTCCGTGGCGGTCACTGGCCATGCTTTCGGGTTGGCGGGCAGATCCTTACAAGGGTCTCATGTACCGCCGACACCGCCCGCGCGCAGCGTGCCGCGCGGGCGGAGCCGTACCCGTAGGGCGCCGCCGGAGTAGGCCGCAGTAGGCCTCGCAAGGGGTCAGGACGGTTTGTAATCCTTGCCCAGGGTCACCACGATGTCCGCGTTCACCGCGTTCTCGGCCTTCTTCACGGCCGTCTCGGGCAGTCCCAGCGTCTTGGCGACCTCGATCGCCTTGTCCCGCTGAGCGTCGTCCTGGTACGTGATCTGCGACGCGGGCGCCGTCCTGTCGGCCTTGCCGCCGTCCACCAGGGTGTAGCCGCCGTTGAGCAGGGCCGCCTTCGCCGCCGTGTTCGTCTTGTCGTCGCCAGTGGCGTCCTTCAGGCCGACCCGCGGCAGGGCCCCGGGCTGGGCCTCCGTGACGGAGCCGCCGAGGACCTCCTTGACGACCTTCTTGTTGGCCTCGTCCGTCAGGCCGCCGTCCGGCTTCACCCCGAGCACGTCGGTGCGGTACGCGCCCACCTTGGCGTGCTCGCCGAGCTTGGCCAGCAGCGCTCCGAGCGTCTGCGCGTTCAGCGCCGGGTCCAGGATCTGCCCGGTGGTCTCCACGGTCATCGCCGCGGACTTCGGGTCGCCGGGCACCTTGCGCAGCAGGCCCAGCAGGACCTTGCCGAGCCGGTCGAGCTGCTTGGCCTCCGGCTCGCCCTGCGCCCGGTACGTGGCGTAGGCGACGGCCATCGCACCGCTGAGGCTCTGCTTCGGGCCCTTGCCGACGGCGGGCACCTTCGCCGCGTCGTCCGCCGGGACGGCCACATCGGTGTCGACCTCGATGCCGCCGACCAGCTCCACGAAGTTTTCCAGGAAGGGGGTGTCCAGCCGCCAGGTGCCGCCGATGCGGGTGCCGAAGACCGAGTCGAGGGATTCCCGTACGCCCAAGCCCCCGTCCTCCACGGCCTTGCCCAGCTGGGCCGTGGTGCCGTCGTCCTTGGAGACGTTCAGCGTGTTCGGCACCAGGACGGTGGCGCCCTTCTTGGTGGTCACGTTGTCGACGAGCAGCGCCGTGGAGGTGCCGCCCTTCCTGGTGTTGTGCACGTGCACGACGATCATGTCGCGCTTCTGCGGGCCCGTGGCGGAAGCGCCGTTCGACGCCTTGCCGGGGCCCTCCAGGAACGGCAGCTTGCCCGCGTACCAGAGGTAGCCGAGGCCCGCGACGACGAAGAGCGCCAGGACGACGATCAGCGCCACCACCCGGTTGCGGCCCCGCCGGCGGGCCTCCTCGCGGCGCTCGGTCCGGCTCTCGGTGAAGGCGAGCCAGTCGATGACGTCCTCGGAGTCCTCGTCCGGCTGGTCGATGAAGGCGAACTGCTCGGTCTGGTACGAGGGCCCCTGGTCCTGTGCACCCCGTCCCTGTGCACCCTGCCCGTCGTCGGCCCGGCGGGGCTCCGGGACCTGCGCGGCGGGACGGTACTCCGGCTCGGGCCCGGGGGCCCGCAGGGGCGCCTGCGCCGGGGCCTCGGGAGCGGCCTGCTGCGGGATCCACTGCTGGGTGGCCTGGGTGTCGTACTGCGGCTGGGACTGGGTGTCGTACCCGTACTGCGGGGCCTGCGGGTACTGCTGCTGGGGCTGCTGCGGGTAGTACTGCGGGGGCTGCTGCGGCTGCTGCTGTTGGGGCTGCTGCCGGCCGTACCCCTGGTAGTCGTAGCCGTAGCCCTGCTCGTACTGCTGCTGCTCGTAGGGGGGCGCGGGCTCGGGGGCGGGCTGCGCGGGCACCTGGCCGTACACCGGCCGCCCGTACGCGTCGTAGCCGACGAGCTGCTGCTCCTGGCCGGCATACGGGTCGTACGGCTCGTGTCGATCGTTCACCGCGGGGCCCCTCTCTCCGGAAGCTCAGGCTCCCCGGTACAGCTCACGCTTGTCGATGTAGCGGACCACGCCGTCGGGCACGAGGTACCAGACAGGATCCCCCTTGGCCACGCGGGCACGGCAGTCCGTGGACGAAATGGCCAGCGCCGGAACCTCGACGAGGGAGACGCCGCCCTCGGGCAGGCCGTCGTCGGTGAGCACGTGGCCCGGCCGGGTGACGCCGATGAAGTGCGCGAGGGCGAAGAGCTCCTCGGCGTTCCGCCAGGTCAGGATCTGTGCAAGGGCGTCGGCGCCGGTGATGAAGAAGAGGTCGGCGTCGTCGTTGAGGGCGCTCAGGTCCCTCAGGGTGTCGATCGTGTACGTCGGGCCGCCACGGTCGATGTCGATGCGGCTCACCGAGAACTGCGGGTTCGAGGCGGTCGCGATGACCGTCATCAGATACCGGTCCTCGGCGGACGACACGGCCCGCTGCGACTTCTGCCACGGCTCGCCGGTCGGTACGAACATCACCTCGTCGAGGTGGAACAGCGCGGCCACCTCACTGGCGGCCACCAGGTGTCCGTGGTGGATCGGATCGAATGTCCCGCCCATCACCCCGAGCCTGCGCTTCACCGGGCCGGTAGGCATTTCCTGCTCTCCCATGAGCGCAGAGCCTACTGTCCCGGTGGCGCGGCAGGGACCCGCCTACGGGCGCGTACTCGTCGGACCGGGCCTTCGGGGGTTCAGCGGTCCCGGTTCAGGCGCGTGGTGACCCACAGCATCAGCATGAGGATGAAGAAGGCGGCGCCACCGGTCAGGTACGGGTTCAGGCTGTCGTGGTTGCCGCCGTGCTTCTCGGCTCCCTCGGAGGCGAGGACGACCAGGTTGTGGGCGGTGGAGGCGAGGCTCATCAGGCAGGTACCTATCGGGTCGGGGAGCGGGCGGAGATTTCGCTCACATCGTATGCGGGGGCCTGGGGCACGCTCACGCCGACTCAGGCGTTGGAGAGGATAGACGGGCGGCCAGCCGCACACATCAACGGGGAGGGCGCTATGACAGGGACGGGATTCGAGAAGGCACCGGCGCGGGACCGCAAGAGGTTCCCCGGTATTTCCTCACGGGCGTACGAGCATCCGGCGGACCGGTCCGCGCTCGTGGCCCTGCGCAAACTGACCGGCTTCGACACGGTCTTCAAAACGCTGAGCGGGCTGCTGCCCGAGCGCAGTCTGAGACTGCTCTTCCTGTCGGACTCCGTCCGGGTGGGCGAGACGCAGTTCCCGCACCTGCACGCGATGCTCCTGGACGCCTGTTACATCCTGGACCTGGAGAAGGTCCCGCAGATGTACGTCCAGCAGGATCCGAAGCCCAATGCCATGTGCATCGGGCTGGACGAGCCGATCATCGTGGTCACCACGGGCCTCGTCGAGCTCCTCGACGAGGAGGAGATGCGGGCGGTGGTGGGCCACGAGGTGGGCCACGCACTGTCGGGGCACGCCGTGTACCGCACGATCCTGCTGTTCCTGACGACCCTGGCCCTCAAGATCGCGTGGATCCCGCTGGGCAACGTGGCGATCATGGGGCTCGTGACGGCGCTGCGCGAGTGGTTCCGCAAGTCGGAGCTGTCCGCGGACCGGGCGGGCCTGCTGGTGGGGCAGGACGTGCACGCCTCGATGCGCGGGCTGATGAAGCTCGCGGGCGGCAACCACCTCCACGAGATGAATGTCGACGCGTTCCTCGCCCAGGCCGAGGAGTACGAGAAGAGCGGCGATCTGCGCGACTCCGTCCTGAAGATCCTCAACGTGCTGCCCCGGACCCACCCCTTCACCACGGTGCGGGCGTCCGAGCTGAAGAAGTGGTCGCAGAACCGGGACCACCAGCGGATCATGGACGGCCACTACCCGCGCCGCGAGGACGACAAGGACACCTCGGTGACCGACTCCTTCCGGCAGTCGGCCGCGCACTACGCCGACACGGTGCGCACCAGCAAGGACCCGCTGATGAAGCTCGTCGGCGACATCGCCGGCGGTACGGCGGACCTGGGCGGCAAGCTGCGGGACAAGTTCACGGGTTCGGCCACCGGCGGCAGCAGCAGCGCCGGCGGGACCGCCGAGAACAAGGACACCGGCAAGGGCGGGGCTACGGAGCAGGGCTGACGGCCCGCCCCGGGGCGGCCGTGGACGCCGGGGTCTCCGGCGTCCCCGGCGGCTCCGGCGGCTCCGGCGTGGCCATCGGCGCGAGCATCCCGCACAGCCCGGCCGTGCGGCGCGGACTGCCGCTGGCGTACGGGTCGGTCGCCGCCGGGCCGGTGGTGGTCGGCCCGGCGCCGGCCGGCATCGGGCGGAAGCCTGCGGCCGGGTCGGCGGAGCAGGCCTGCGGGCCGGCCATCACGTAGGCCGAGACGAGCTCCGCCCGCCGGGCCGTGAGGTCGTCGCGGTCGAAGCGCAGCCGCAGCTCCCGGCGGACGGTGAAGAGCGAGGCGCCGTCCGCCGCGGCCGGCCGGCCCGTGGCCGGGCGCACGGCGTAGACGAAGGTGTGGTCGGAGGTCACCTCCAGAGCGTTCGGGGCGGTCTCCGCGAAGGCGAGGACCCCGCTGACCCGGACCCGGGTGTCGGCCACCACGGCGGTCGCCGGGTCGAAGCGGACGAGCCAGCCGGTGATGGCATGCCGCCCGTTGCCGGCCGGCGCGAGCATGCTCTGGTCGAACTGCGTCAGCTGGTCGGGGTCGAGCAGCACGCGCACCGGCCGGGAGGCCTCGCCGGACAGGACGTCGGGGTCCAGCGAGGACTGCACCAGGTAGTCCTTGGCGATGGTCAGCGCGGTTTGGACCTGCTCGTCGCTGAAGTGGCGGGTACGGCGCACGCCGGGAAAGGTGATCCCGGCCGCCCCGACGCGGTACTGGGCCGCCGGGCTCTTCTCGTACAGGTCCGCGGGCCGGCCGCCCGGCACGGCCTCGGAGGGCGCGAGCGGGACGACCGTGCTGGTCATCGCCTCGGCCGGGGCCCCGGCGGGCGGCACGTAGGGGTTGCGCAGCCCCATGTAGACGGCGCCCGCGAGCGCCAGGGCGATGCACAGCACGATGATCCGGCCCTGCCGGGCCGCGCCGCCGCCGCTCCGGGGGCCCGGATGGCTTCCGCCGCTCGACCAGATCGACCGGCTCCGTACGGCGCGGGCGTGCTCGCCCATGCGCTCCTGCGCCGAGAACTCCTGCAGCCGGGCAGCCCGGACGAAGTCCTCGTCGAACACCACCGACCGGTACTCGTCGGCCCGGAACTCGTCGTCGGCCCCGCCGGCACCCTCGGGGGTGCCGTTCGGCGGATCTCCTGGCATGGCCATCGCTTCTCCCCGCTGTCCCGCTCCAGAGAAGCCCCCGGCTCCGGCGATGGGGAGCGGGGTCGTACCTTCAGGGTTGGCGGCTGACGCGGTCCATAAACGCTCCGGCACCGGTGACTTCGCCCATCGGGGTGCTGGCGGGGGCCGGAACCTGTTCCGCGTCGCTCGCCGCGCTGCGGTACACGGCACTGAAGGCGAGCGCGATCATGCCGAGGCCCATCACGAAGGCGAGCACCCAGGCGACCGGTCGCAGCCACGGCGAGCGGCCGCGGTAGGGGCGCAGGCTGCCGCCGTAGGCGCCGTACGGGCCCTCCGCGGAAGCGGCTCCGTGGCTGTGGTCCCAGCCGGAGTCGTCGGAGTGGTGGCCGTCGGCGCCGCCGTAGGCGTACGCGTCGTAGTCCTCGTCGCCCGTCCAGCCGCCTGCGAAGGCGGCGCGGGCGGCCTCGGCCGCCTCGGCGCGCGCCCGGTCGCCGGCCCGCTGGCGCTCTGCGGCGCTCGGTTCACGGATCTCGGCGTTCCGGACGAAGTCCTCGTCGAACACCACGGAGGCGAAGTCCTTGTCCGCGCCTCCGCGGTCGTCGTCGGGCTCCCCGTCGTCCGGGAACGGTTTGCCCCCCACGTCGTCCGGCACGAGACCAGCGTAGACCTGAGGGACACCTTTGGGCAGGGTGAAGGCCGAAATCCGGCCACACCGTGTTCAGGGGGCGCCTACCGTACGTGACCGTCGCCGGTGACGATGTACTTGGTCGAGGTGAGCTCGGGAAGCCCCATCGGGCCCCGGGCGTGCAGCTTCTGCGTGGAGATGCCGATCTCCGCGCCGAAGCCGAACTGACCACCGTCCGTGAACCGGGTGGAGGCGTTCACGGCGACCGTGGTCGAGTCGACCAGCTGGGTGAAGAGGCGCGCGGCGGCCTGCGAGGTGGTGACGATCGCCTCGGTGTGGCCGGAGGTCCAGCGGCGGATGTGGGCGACGGCCTCGTCGAGGGAGTCCACGACACCGGCGGCGATGTCGTACGAGAGGTACTCGGCGGCCCAGTCCTCGTCGGTGGCGGGGAGGGCGGTGACCTTGGAGTCCTGCGCGTACCCGAGCACCCGCTCGTCGCCGTGCACGGTCACGCCGGCGTCGGCGAGGGCGTCCAGGGCGAGCGGCAGGAAGGCGTCGGCGATGTCCCGGTGGACCAGCAGGGTCTCCGCGGAGTTGCAGACGGAGGGGCGCTGGGCCTTGGAGTTGACGAGGATGTCCACGGCCATGGCCAGGTCGGCCTGGGCGTCCACGTAGACGTGGCAGTTGCCGGTACCGGTCTCGATGACCGGGACGATGGATTCCTCGACGACGGTCTTGATGAGCGAGGCACCGCCGCGCGGGATGAGGACGTCGACGAGGCCACGGGCGCGCATCAGCTCGCGGACGGAGTCGCGGGACTCCCCCGGTACGAGCTGGATGGCGTCGGCGGGCAGGCCCGCCGATACGACGGCGTCGCGCAGGATGGCGACGAGGGCCGTGTTGGAGGCGTAGGCCGAGGAGGAGCCGCGCAGGAGGACCGCGTTGCCGGACTTCAGGCAGAGGGCGGCGGCGTCGACGGTGACGTTGGGGCGGGCCTCGTAGATGATGCCGACGACGCCGAGCGGGACGCGGATCTGGCGGAGGTCGATCCCGTTGGGGAGGGTGGAGCCGCGGACGACCTCTCCGACGGGGTCGGGCAGGGCCGCGACGTCACGGACGTCGGAGGCGATGGCCGCGATGCGGTCGGGGGTGAGGGTGAGACGGTCGATGACGGTCTCGCTGGTCCCGGCGGCGGCCGCCTTCGCGGTGTCGACGGCGTTGGCCTCCACGATCTCGGCCGTACGGGCCTCCAGCGCGTCCGCGATGGCCAGCAGGGCCTTGTCCTTGGCGGACCGCGGGAGTGGGGCGATGGCCGCGGCGGCGGTCCGGGCGGCTTGCGCGGTGGCGATCACGGGCGAGGTCGTGGCATCGAGCGAGGTCATGTCGCCAGGGTAATCCCCGCCCACCCCTGGGCCGATGGGGTTCCACCCCGCGAGACGCACCGCTTTTTGACGCGCCGCTCGCGCGGTGCGGCCCTGGCGGGCCTTACCGGCTTCGCGCCGCTGCGCCGGACTCCGTCCGGCGGTATGGCCGGGCGGGGTGCTTGCCACAGCCGCCTGTTGCCAGGGCCGGTGGGCGGGTGCGGGTGGTCTGCCCTGCGGGGCATGTCCCCTACCCGCCCTCCGCCGTTCCCCGGGCTCCGCCCGGACCCCCTGGGGCTCCGCCCCGGACCCCGCGCCTCAAACGCCGGCGAGGCTGGACTGGAGGAGCGGGGGCTCCGGGGGCTGGCCCCCGGCAACGGCGCCGCACCCGGCAACGGGTCCGGGCGCAGCCCGGGGAACGGGCGAAGGGCGGGTAGGAGACCCAGCCCCGCAGGGCCAACCCACCCGCACCCGCCCACCGGCCCCACGCCGGGACGGCAGTGGCAAGCACCCCGCCCCGGCACCGCCGGACGGAGTCCGGCGCAGCGGGGCGAAGCCGGTAGGGCCCGCCAGGGCCGCACCGCGCGAGGCGCGCGTCTAGTAGGGGTGCACGCCCATGGGGTGGGCCGGGGGTGGGCCGTAGCCTTCGGCCACGCGCTGGTGGTAGGTGGCGCGGTCGATGACTTCGAGCCCGACGATCTCCCAGCGCGGGAGCTTCGCCGAGGACCGGTGTTCCCCCCAGAGCCGCAGCGCGACGGCGGCCGCGTCGTGGAGGTCGCGGGCTTCCTCCCAGTACCGGATTTCCGCGTGGTCATCGGCGTAGCGGCTGGTCAGCAGGAAGGGGTGGTCATGGGCGAGCTGCTCCAGCCCACGGCGTACGTCGGACAGCGGCGCGGGCTTCCCGGAGACGCTGAGGGTGATGTGCCAGAGACGGGAGGCGTCCCGGTCCTCCCCGGTCCCACCGACGTCACCGTCCCCGGTGCCGACGCTGGTCAGCGCTCGTCTCACCAGCCGCCTCCTTGTCTGCGCTACGCGTGTCCGCCCCTCACAGTTGACCAGTCCTCGGCTCACCGCGCGGCGGTTTTACCGAACCTCAGCCCTGCAGCAGGACCAGATCGTCGCGGTGGACGACCTCCCGCTCGTACTCGGGTCCGAGTTCCCGCGCGAGCTCGCGAGTGGAGCGGCCGAGGAGCTGCGGGAGCTCCTTCGCGTCGAAGTTGACGAGGCCGCGCGCCACCGCCCGGCCGTCGGCCGAGCGCAGCTCCACGGGGTCCCCGGCGACGAAGTCGCCCTCGATCGAGGCGATGCCGGCGGGCAGCAGCGAGCTGCCGCGCTCGGTCACCGCGCGGACGGCTCCGTCGTCCAGGACGAGGTGTCCCTGCGGGGTCGAAGCGTGCTGGAGCCAGAGCAGCCGGTCCGTCGAGCGGCGTCCGGTGGAGTGGAAGAGGGTGCCGGTCGCCCGTCCGGCCAGGGCGTCCGCGGCCTGGCTGGCCGAGGTCAGGACGACGGGGATGCCGGCCGCCGCGGCGATGCGCGCCGCCTCGACCTTGGTGGCCATGCCGCCGGTGCCGACGCCCGCCTTGCCGACGCTGCCGATGGTGACGTGGGCGATGTCCTCGGGGCCGCGCACCTCGTCGATGCGGCTGGTGCCGGACTGGGACGGGTCCCCGTCGTAGAGGCCGTCCACGTCCGAGAGCAGGACGAGGAGGTCGGCGCGGACCAGGTGGGCCACGAGTGCGGCGAGGCGGTCGTTGTCGCCGAAGCGGATCTCGTCGGTGGCGACGGTGTCGTTCTCGTTGACGACGGGCAGCGCCCCCATGGCCAGGAGCTGGTCCAGGGTCCGGTAGGCGTTGCGGTAGTGCGCGCGCCGGCTCGTGTCGTCGGTGGTCAGGAGCACCTGGCCGACGCGTACGCCGTACCGGGCGAAGGAGGCCGTGTAACGGGCGACGAGCAGGCCCTGGCCGACGCTCGCGGCGGCCTGCTGGCGGGCCAGGTCGGTGGGGCGGCGGCGCAGGCCGAGCGGGGAGAGTCCGGCGGCGATGGCTCCGCTGGAGACCAGGACGATCTCCTTCTCGCCGCCGCTGCGCGCCTTGGCCAGTACGTCGACCAGCGCGTCCACCCGGTCGGCGTCGAGTCCGCCGGCCGCGGTGGTCAGGGAGGAGGAGCCGACCTTGACCACGATCCTGCGCGCGTCGAGCACACCCTGCCTAGCCGCTGACACTTCTGTCCCCTTGCCCCTCACCGGAAAACTGACCCTGCCCGCCCAATCTACGGGGTGCCCGGGCGGCGCCGCCCTGCGGTTTCAGACCGTGGACGCGCTGCGGGTCTGCTCCGGTTCCCCGGCCGCAGCGGCCGTCCCCGGAATGAGGATCTTGCGGGAGATGACGAAGGTGAAGGGGATCGCCACGACGGCCGCGACCAGCGGCGCGATCTTGGTGTTCATGCCGGCCCAGCTCACCAGGGCGTACAGGCCCGCGGACTGGACCACGAAGTTCGTGACGTTGGTCAGCGGGAAGAGCAGGAACTTCTTCCAGGTCGGCCGGGTCCGGTAGGTGAAGTAGGTGTTCATGAAGAACGAGCCGACCATCGCCAGCACGAAGGCGAGGGAGTAGGCGGCGAAGTACGGCATCCACGGGTGCAGGAGCAGGTACAGGACGTAGAAGGTTCCGGTGTTGACCCCGCCGACCAGACCGAAGCGGACGATCTGGCCGAGCTGGGTCTTCCGGTCGTTCGCCGGCTTCCCGTCCGTCGTGCGTGACATCAGTTGCTTCGCTCGGCGATCACGGCCTGGGCCTGCGGCCGCTGCTCGTCCCGGATGTCCGTGGGGGCGCCCGTCCGGTCGGTGCCGTGCGACTCCTTCACCAGGAAGTGCGGCCGGCGCTTGGTCTCGTAGTAGATGCGGCCGATGTACTCGCCGATCAGACCCAGCATGATCATCTGAATGCCGCCCAGGCCCGCGATCAGCCCGACGGTGGTGACGTATCCCGGGGATTCCACCCCGTGGGTCATCGCCATGATGGTGATCCACAGGGCGTACAGACCCGTGAGGCCCACCAGCGACGCGCCCACCCAGATGCCGATGCGCAGCGGCCGGTTGTTGAACGAGATGAGCCCGTCCATGCCGTAGTTCAGCAGGGCGCCGAACTTCCACTTCGTCTCGCCGGCCTCGCGCTGCGCGTTGCGGTAGTCGAAGTGGACCGTGTCGAAGCCGATCCAGGAGAACAGGCCCTTGGAGAAGCGGTTGTACTCGGGCAGCGACAGCAGCGCGTCCACGGCCGGGCGGGACAGCAGCCGGAAGTCGCCGACGCCGTCGGTGAGCTCCACGTCGACCCAGCGGTTGACGCCCCGGTAGTAGAGGCGGCTGAGCGCCGAGCGGAGCTTCTTGTCGCCTTCGCGGGTGCGGCGGGCGATGATCTGGTCGTGGCCCTGCCGGTAGTAGTCGAGCATGGTGGCGATGAGCTCCGGCGGGTGCTGGAGGTCCGCGTCCATGATGACCACGGCGTCGCCGGTCGCCTCGCGCAGGCCCGCGAGCATGCCGGCCTCCTTGCCGAAGTTCCGGCTGAAGGAGACGTAGCGGGTCCGGTCCGTGTGCTGCGCCGCGATCTTGCGCAGCTTCTCGAGGGTTCCGTCACGGCTGCCGTCGTCGACGTAGCAGACCTCGTACTCGACGGGCAGGGCATCGAGAACCTTGCGGATCTCCGTGTCGAAGCTGTCGATGACAGCTTCCTCGTTGTAGCAAGGGACTACTACCGACAGCTTCATGAACACTTCCTGCGGTCCGAACGGGTGGATTACGGCGACCGGACCTGCCACTCACCTCTTATAGAAGTATGCACGCCGCTGGGAACGCCGGCGGGGGGGTGTGTGGCAAGCGGTAGCTTGAACGGAATGAGCACAAGGCAACAGAGGGATCGAGGTGCACGTGCCTGACGTCTCCGTGGTCGTCATCGTCTACAACGACGCAGAGCGTCTGCCCGCAGCCGTCCAGTCGGTCTTGGACCAGACCCTGCACGGGGTCGAAGTCGTGATCGTCGACGACTGCAGCAAGGACGGGTCCTACGCGGTCGCCCAGCAGCTCGAGACCGCGCATCCGGGGAGAGTACGCGCCTTCCGGTTGGCGGAGAACAGCGGGGGCTGCGGCGCCCCGCGCAACCACGGCATCCAGCAGGCCACCGGCACCTACGTCATGTTCCTGGACAGCGATGACGTGCTGGAACGCAACGCCTGCCGCAACATGCTGGACGCCGCCGAGCGGACCGGATCCGACCTGGTCTCGGGCATGTGCGTCCGGGTCCACCTCGACAGCCGTTCGGGCAAGACCACCGAGTGGTACCCGTGGATCTACGCGCGCACCCGCACCCTGGAGTCGATCACCGAGTACCCGGACCTGCTGGTCTTCGACACCCTCTCCACGAACAAGTGCTACCGGCGCGCGTTCCTGCTGGAGCAGGGCCTGGAGTTCCCGGTGGGCATCCACTACGAGGACCTCCTCTTCTCCGCGCAGGCCTACATCGCCGCCCGCCGCATCACGCTCGTCCCGAACCACGTCTACTACTGGAACGTGATCGAGAAGGCCTCGGCGAAGTCGATCAGCAACCGGCGCCACGAGATCGAGAACTTCGTCCACCGGATGGAGATCCACCGCCGCGTCGACGAACTGCTGGCGGCCAAGGGCCACACGGAGATCAAGTCCGCGAAGGACATCAAGTTCCTCAAGCACGACCTGGTGCTCCACCTGCGGGACCTGCCCCTCCTCGGTGACACCTACCGCCAGGAATTCGCCCGGCTCGCCAACGGCTACCTGGCCGGCATCGACCCGGCCGCGTACGACAGCGTCAGCAACCTGCACGTCATCTGCGCCTACCTGCTCGGCAAGGAGGACTGGGACAACCTCCTTCCCGCCGCCGACGCCATGACCAACCAGGGCCGGCTCACCTCCCCGCTCGCCGAGCGCGACGGCCGCGTCTACTGGTGCGACCGGCACATCGACGGACCCGACGCGGACACGGCCCGCCGGATACTGGACGTCACCAACCAGCCCTACGCCGGCGCACCGCTCGCCTCCCTCACGCTGGGCAACCGCCTCACTTCGTACGAGGACGACGGCCGTGGCACCGTCACCCTTTCGGGTGCCGTGGTGAACCCGCTGGGCCGGATCCGCCCCGACGTGGAGCTGAAGGCCTCGCTGGAGTTCCGGGCCCGCCGGCAGATCGGCGTCCGCTCCTTCAGCTTCCCGGTGACGACCGTGCGCCACGCCGGCGACACGATCGAGTGGAATACCACCGCCGACATCGGCAGCACCGTCCGCCCGCTCGGCATCATCGACGCCGTCTGGGACGTACGCCTGAAGTTGACGGCCGGCGGCGACCGGCTCACCACCCGCGTCTCCGTCGGCGGGGTCGACCTGGACAAGGCGGCCCGGCTGCGCGTGCGCCCGAGGCTGACCCGGCTGGTCTCCGACCGCTTCGAGCCGGAGATGACCAAGAAGGGCAACCTCTCCTACGTCCTGACCGCCGAGGGCGCCGCCGCCGTGCGCACCCAGGCGCTGATCGACGGCGCGATGCAGGGCAGGGCCGCCGGCGTGGTCAAGCGGAGCCTGCGCAAGGCCCTGCGGGCCCGGCGCAACCTCGGCTCGGGCGAGCAGAAGGTGAAGGTCTACCACGAGGTCTTCTCGAAGCTGCCCGTCAAGAAGGGCACGGTCGTCTTCGAGAGCCACATGGGCAAGCAGTACAGCGACAGCCCGAAGGCGATCTACGAGGAGCTGGTGCGCTCCGGCGCACGGTTCGAGGCGATCTGGTCGTACGCGGGCGCCAAGCCCACCGGCTTCCCCCCGGAGGCCACCCTGGTGCGGCGCTGGAGCTGGGCCTACCTGCGGGCGCTGGCGCAGGCCGAGTACTGGATCGACAACCAGGGCTTCCCGCTGGCGCTGACCAAGCGCCCGGCGACCACGTACATCCAGACCTGGCACGGCTCGGCGCTCAAGCGGATGGGCTTCCACGAGCCCCGCACCAAGGCGCAGGACCGGGCCGGCCAGGACCGCTTCCAGGCGGCCGTCGACCGCTTCGACCACTTCCTGCTCCGCTCCGAGCACGACGCCCGCACCCTCGCCAAGGGCTTCCGGCTGCGTGACGAGGTGCTGCTGCGCACCGGCTACCCGCGCAACGACGCCCTGGTCGCGGCCCACCGCTCCGAGGCGGACAGCGGCGAGCGGGTCCGCGGTCCCCTGGCGGGCGAGTTCGGGATCGACCCGGAGAAGAAGGTGCTGCTGTACGCGCCGACCTTCCGGGCGAGGGCCGACGGCACGGTGGAGGGCTTCACGTTCCCCTTCGACGTGGAGGAGTTCGCCGACCGGCTCGGCGACCGCTTCACGCTGCTGGTGCGCACCCACTACCTCAACAGCGTCACGCTGCCCCCGTCGGTCGCGGGCCGGGTCGTCGACGTGTCCCGGCACCACGACATCACGCCGCTGCTGGCGCTCGCCGACGGACTGATCACCGACTACTCGTCCGTGATGTTCGACTACGCGGTCCTGGACCGGCCGATGCTGTTCTTCGCGTACGACTACGAGAAGTACGCGAACGACATCCGCGGCACGTACTTCGACCTCAAGGAGAAGGCCCCGGGCCCGGTGGTCGCCACCGCGGACGAACTGCTCCAGGCCCTCGCCGCCTTCGACGAGGCGGACGCCAAGTACGCCGAGGCACGCCGGCGCTTCCTCGCCGAGTTCGGCGAGTACGACCGCGGGGACGCGGCCCGCCGGATCGTCGAGAAGTTCTTCACCAGGAGCGGCAAGTGAGCCAGCGGGACATCTTCCTCGTCTCCAACAGCGTGGACGAGCTCGGCGGCGTGACCACCTGGTCGCACCAGATGGCCAGGCTGTTCAGCGACCGGGGACACCGGGTCCACGTCATCGGCATCACCCCCGTCGCCGAGGAGCTCCGCCAGCGGTTCCCGGCGGACCTCCCCTACGCGGTGACCACGCTGTACGAGACCCACCCGGCGGCGGCCCGTGCCCTGCACGGCATCAAGGGCCGGCTCAACGCCCCCGAACGGCGCCGGCAGGCGGCCCGCCGGGCGACGATGCGGGCCAAGGCGGACCGGCTGGGCGAGCTGCTGCGCGCGGCCCGCCCCGGAGCCGTGGTGATCGTCACGCAGGTCTGGGCGATGGAGTGGGTGGCCCTCGCCGACACCAAGGGGTGCACGGTCATCGGCATGAGCCACGAGTCCTTCGAGGCCAGCACCAAGTCCTCCCGGGGCCAGCGGGTCCGCCGGTTCTACCGGGAGGTCGACCGGATGCTCGTGCTGACCCCCGAGGACGCGGACCTCTGGATCCGCTCGGGCATGGAGAACGTCTCCAGCATGCCGAACCCGCTGCCGTTCATGCCCGCCTCCCCTGCCCCGCGCACCGCGAAGGTCGTGGCGAGCGTCGGCCGCCTCGCCTTCGAGAAGGGCGTGGACCTGCTGCTCGACGCCTGGTCGGAGGCGTCCCCGCTCCACCCCGACTGGGTCCTGCGGATCTACGGGGCCGGCGTGGAGGAGGCGACCCTGCGGGCGCACGCCGCCGGGCTCGGCCTTCAGGACTCCGTGGAGTGGATGGGCAGCACCAGCGATGTGCTGGGCGCGCTGACCGGAGCCTCCGTCTTCGCCCAGGCCTCGCGCGCCGAGGGGTTCCCGATCACGCTGCTGGAGGCGATGGCCGCGGGCGTGCCGGTGGCCGCCTTCGACTGCGCGCCGGGTGTCCGGGAGATCGTGACGCACGGCGAGGACGGGCTGCTGGCCCGGCTCGGCAACACGATGGAGCTGGCCGGCCAGCTGGACCGGCTGATGGCCGACCGCGAGCTGCGCGACCGGCTCGGCGACGCCGCCTTCCACACTGTGCAGCGGTTCTCCAGCGTCGAGATCACCGACCGGTGGGAGGAGCTGTTCTCCTTCCTGGAGCGCTGACACGACGCAGTCGGTACGACGAAGCCGCCCGCCCCGGAATCGACCGGGGCGGGCGGCTTCGTACGTTCTCCCGTCAGGCCTTGCGGTGGGCCTCCCAGCCCTCCCAGGCCGAGGTGATCATCTCGCGCACGTCGTGGCGGGCCTTCCAGCCGAGCTCCGCCGAGATCCGGTCGGCGGAGGCGACGACCTTCGCCGGGTCACCGGGGCGGCGCGGGGAGACCGCGGGCGCGTAGGCGGCATCGGTGTGCCCGGTGGCCTCGTTCACGAGCTCGACCATCTCGCGGACGGAGACGCCCTCGCCGCGGCCGATGTTGACGGTGAGGTCCTTGTACTCGCCCTGCGCGCCCCACTCGACGAGCTTGCGGGCGGCCACCACGTGGGCCTCGGCGAGGTCGGCGACGTGGATGTAGTCGCGGATGCAGGTGCCGTCCGGGGTCGCGTAGTCGTCGCCGAAGATCCGGGCGCCCTCGCCCTTGTCGAACCGCTCGAAGATCATCGGGACCAGGTTGAAGACCCCGGTGTCGGCGAGCTCGGGGGTGGCGGCGCCCGCCACGTTGAAGTAGCGCAGGCACGCCGTGGAGATGCCGTGGGCCCTGCCCGCACCGCGGACCAGCCATTCGCCCGCCAGCTTCGTCTCGCCGTACGGGCTCAGCGGCAGGCACGGGGTGTCCTCGGTGACGAGGTCCACGTCCGGCATCCCGTACACGGAGGCGGAGGAGGAGAAGAGGAAGTTGCGCACGCCCGCGGCGGCCACGGCCTGGAGCAGGACGGTGAGGCCGCCCACGTTCTCCTCGTAGTAGTGCAGCGGCTTCTCGACGGACTCGCCGACCTGCTTCTTGCCCGCCAGGTGGACCACGCCGGTGATCTGGTGCCGGGCGAAGGTCTCGTCCAGGACCTGCCGGTCGAGCACGGAACCGACCACCAGCGGGACGCCCTTCGGGACGCGGTCGGCGTTGCCGGTGGAGAGGTCGTCCAGAACGACGACCTCCTCACCCGCGAGCAGCATCGCGCGGACGACGTGCGCCCCGATGTAACCGGCACCACCAGTGATCAGAAACGTCATGCGTGTCTCCTCGGTTGGGTTTCGTGCTTCTCGTCCGGCTCTCTCGTCCGGCTTCCCGCCCTGGCTTTGTTCCCGGCTCCCTGTCCCGGCTGCCGGGTCCCTCTCTAGCCGCGGACTATGCGGGCCCGGTTGAACCGGTGGCGGGCCAGGCTCATGACGCCCGCGGCGCCGGGCGCGAGCCTCAGCGCGAGCGATCCACCGGTCGTGCGGTAGGGCTGCGCCAACAGAACACCGTAGCGGCTGCTGGGCAGCACGCGCCGGTGAAGCAGACGGCTCAGGGGGCGCGGGGAGGTGAGTACGGAGCTCCCGTCGGCGCACTCCACCCTCAGCTTCACGTCCCACGCCTGCAGGCCCCGCCGGCCTTCGCCCCGCCCGCGGCTCGCCAGGGTGGTGAGCCGGAAGGGCAGCTCCGCGGTCCACCGGTCTCCGTCACCGGCGGGGGTGAGCTCCACCGGTTCGGCGACCAGCGGCTCGCCCAGGTCGCCCCGGGGCTGGAAGCTCAACTGGACGGTGCGCGGGCCGGCCGCGGCGAGGCGCCCGTACAGGTCGTGCACCCGGATCCGGAGCCCCGCGCAGCCGTTCGGTTCGGCGTCGACGGTGATGGGCAGTGCGGCCGTCTCCAGCTTGTCCAGCCCGTCCAGCTCCACCGGCAGCGTGTCGCTCCAGACCGGCGCTCCGGTGGGGCCGGTCGCGTACGGGGGCAGCAGGCGGGGCGGGTCGGCGGCGAAGCGGGTCAGCCGCAGCAGATCGGCGGGGGCGGGCGGCGCCTCGGTGGCGAGCAGCACCCGGACGATCCAGCGGGCGTGCGCCCCGGCGGCCTCGATGTCGGCGGCGGAGAACCCGGCGACGTAATCGCGGGTCAGCGTCCACCACGCGGCCTGGTAGCCGGGGTCCCGGCCGAGCTCGCGCAGGTACATGCGCAGGTCGTACTCCAGGAACTTGACCTGGCAGGCCCGGCCCAGCTCGGGCGAGGAGGCGGTCATCAGCCGGGAGGCCACGCGGTGGGCCTCCACGCGCGCGCTCCAGTTGCCGACGTCCTTGCGGTCCAGGGAGATGGACACCTGGGCGGCGTTGCGGCGCACGTGCCACACGTAGACGAGGTCGCCGATCACCGCGATGCGGGGGCGGGCCGCCAGCACGCGGGCGGTGAACACGAAGTCCTCGTAGATGAACCGGCCGTCCGGGAAGCGGATCCCGTGCGCGTCCAGGAAGGCCCGCTCGTACAGCTTGTTGACGCAGAGGGTGTCGCGGACCAGCTCCGTGCGGTCCTCCACGCGGTCGATGACCTCGCCCGGCGTGTACAGACCGGGCACCCAGGGCACGTCGCGGCTCTCGGGCAGTTCACGGCGGACGCAGGAGCCGACCGTGACCGGCGACCGGTGCTCCCCGGCCGCGCGCACCAGGGCGTCGATCGCCCCGGCGGGCAGGACGTCGTCGCTGTCCAGGAACATGACGTACGGGGCGGTCGCGGCCGCGATCCCGTCGTTGCGGGGGGTGCCGCAGCCCCCGCTGTTCTCCGTGCGGTGCACGACCTTCACGCGGGGGTGGCGGGCCGCCAGCTCGTCCAGCACCTGGGCGGTGCCGTCGCTGGACGCATCGTTGACCGCGATGACCTCGGCGACCACCGGGCCCTGGGCGAGAGCCGAGGAGACGGCCTGACCGACGAGCGCGACATGGTTGTACGCGATCACGACGACGGCAACTGTGGGGGTATGGGTGCTCGTCACCCGTGGATCCTAGGCCACCCGAGTAAACGTGACCTTAAGACGGGCCACCCGAACGGGGGATAAACGGAATCCTGTGACACGCCTGTGACGACGGCCGGAGACCGGCCGCCGCCGCTGGCTACGGCATCCGTCAGAAGGGACGGAACTCGTCGTACTCCTTCTGGGCGGAATCCCGCTCGGCTTCCTTCTCCTTGCGGCGCGTGGTCGCCGGACGCGGCGCCTCCAGCCGGTGGTCCTCACCGCGGCGGCCCAGCATCTCGGCGCCGGCCATCATGGTCGGCTCCCAGTCGAACACGACCGCGTTCTCGTCGGAACCGATGGCGACGCCGTCACCGGCCTTGGCACCGGCCTTGCGCAGCGCCGTCTCGACACCGAGGCGGTTGAGCCGGTCGGCGAGGTAGCCGACGGCCTCGTCGATGTTGAAGTCGGTCTGGCGGACCCAGCGCTCCGGCTTCTCGCCGCGCACGCGGTACACGTCCTCGGCCTCGTCGTAGGTGATGGTGAAGCCCGAGTCGTCCACGGCCTTCGGGCGGATGACGATGCGGGTCGCCTCCTCCTTCGGCTTGCGGGCGCGGAACTTCGCGATGACCTCGGCGAGGAAGTAGGACAGCTCCTTCAGGCCCGTACGGTCGACCGCGGAGACCTCGAAGACCTTGTAGCCGCGGGCCTCCAGGTCCGGGCGGACGATGTCGGCGAGGTCCTTGCCGTCCGGGATGTCGACCTTGTTGAGGACGACGAGGCGCGGGCGGTTCTCCAGGCCGCCGCCGTAGAGCTTCAGCTCCTCCTCGATGGCGTCGAGGTCGGCGAGCGGGTCGCGGTCGGACTCCAGGGTGGCGGTGTCCAGGACGTGCACGAGGATCGAGCAGCGCTCGACGTGGCGCAGGAACTCCAGGCCGAGGCCCTTGCCCTGGCTGGCGCCCGGGATGAGGCCCGGGACGTCGGCGATCGTGTAGACCGTCGAGCCGGCGGTGACGACGCCCAGGTTCGGGACGAGGGTGGTGAAGGGGTAGTCGGCGATCTTCGGCTTGGCCGCGGAGAGCACCGAGATCAGCGAGGACTTGCCGGCGCTCGGGAAGCCGACCAGCGCCACGTCGGCGACGGTCTTGAGCTCCAGGATGACGTCGCCGCCGGTGCCGGGTACGCCGAGGAGCGCGAAGCCGGGCGCCTTGCGGCGGGCGGAGGAGAGCGCCGCGTTGCCGAGGCCGCCGCGGCCGCCCTCGGCGGCCACGTAGGTGGTGCCCTGGCCGACGAGGTCGGCGAGGACATTGCCCTCCTTGTCGAGGACGACGGTGCCGTCCGGCACGGGCAGGATGATGTCCTGGCCGTCCTTGCCGGAGCGGTTGTCGCCCGCACCGGGCTGGCCGTTGGTGGCCTTGCGGTGGGGGCTGTGGTGGTACTCGAGCAGGGTGGTGATCGACTGCTCCACCACCAGGATGACGTCGCCGCCACGGCCGCCGTTGCCGCCATCGGGGCCGCCGAGCGGCTTGAACTTCTCCCGGTGAACGGAGGCGCAGCCGTGGCCCCCGTTACCCGCGGCGACGTGCAGCTCGACGCGGTCCACGAAGGTGGTCATGGTTGTTCCTCCAGATACAGCGGGAATATCCCGGAAAGCCCGGGGGGTAGGCCTTGCTACCCATTAAACGTGTCTATGTGACAACGCGCCGAGGGCGGACCTCTCTTCCCGGCTGGCGCCGGGAAGAGTTGAGATCCGCCCTCGGGGTGTTACGAACGCTTCAGATCAGCAGGAGCTGAATCAGGCGGCCGGAACGATGTTGACGACCTTGCGGCCACGGTGCGTGCCGAACTCGACCGAACCGGCCTGCAGCGCGAACAGCGTGTCGTCGCCACCACGACCGACACCCGAACCCGGGTGGAAGTGGGTGCCGCGCTGGCGGACGAGGATCTCACCAGCGGAAACGACCTGACCGCCGAAGCGCTTCACGCCGAGCCGCTGAGCGTTGGAATCGCGCCCGTTCCGGGTGGACGATGCGCCCTTCTTGTGTGCCATGTCTCAGTCCCTCTTACTTCGCAGCCGCGGGGATACCGGTGACCTTGATCGCCGTGTACTGCTGGCGGTGACCCTGGCGACGGCGGTAGCCGGTCTTGTTCTTGTACCGAAGGATGTCGATCTTGGCACCCTTGTGGTGGTCCACGATCTCGGCCTGGACCTTGATGCCGGCCAGGACCCACGGGTCGCTGGTCACGGCTTCGCCGTCGACAACGAGCAGGGTCGAGAGCTCGACCGTGTCGCCAACCTTGGCAGTGGGAATCTTGTCAACTTCAACGATGTCGCCGACAGCAACCTTGTGCTGGCGACCACCGCTGCGCACGATGGCGTACACGCGGATCTCTCTCTCACTCGAGTTCGGGAACCCCTGAAGCCAGCCGACCCCGCGTCAACCGCAGGCCGGCCTCCCCCGTCCCAGCCGCGAGGCGGCGGTACGGGAGGTGAGGTGCTCAGTGGATTGGCGTGCGCATAGACACGCCAGCGACCTAGGTTACGGGGCCCGGTCGGAGGGGTCAAACCGGGGTCCGGAGCGGGGCCCCGCAGGGCCGGAACGCCTTCGCGCGGCGCCGCCCGCGGGCTCTGCGCCGGGGCCGACCGCACGGCGCACGCCTGGTCGGTGACCCCTTGGAGGCCGCCCGCGGGCCATGTGCGGGTACGTCGTCCCGCCGTGGCCCGGCGCCCGCCCCGTTGCGTTCCGGGGACGCGCAGCGCCCATGTGGCGGCGCGAGCCGCCGTGGGCGTGCGTACGTCCTGCGGAAAAGGCCCCGCCCGGCACCGAATGCGGTGCCGGGCGGGGCCGGGTGGAGCGGGATCCGCGGATCAGGCTTCGGTCGGAGCCGAAACGGAGGGCAGCGTCTGCTGCTCGGCCGCCGCGGTCTTCTTCGTCGCCCGCTTCGTGACCGTCTTCTTCGCGGCGGCCGTCTTGGTGGTCGCCGTCTTCTTGGCGGCGGTCTTCTTCACGGCCGCCGCCTTCTTGGCCGGGGCCTTCTTCGCCGCGGTCGTGGTCGCCTTCTTGGCGGCCGTCTTGCGGACCGCCTTCTTGGCGGGAGCCGCCGGGGCGGCCTCCTCGACGACGACCTCGGCCGGGGTCTCGGCCGGCGTCTCGACGACCAGTACGGCCGCCTCCGCGCCCGCCGGGGAACCGGCCGGAGCGGTGGCCTTACGGGTGGCACGGCGACGCGGACGGGCCGGCGCGGCCTCGGCGGGCTCTGCCGGGGTCTCGACGACGACCGGCGCGGCCTCGACCACGACCTCGGGCTCCGGCTCCGGCTCGGCCACGGGGGCCTCGACGACCGGCTCCGGGGCCTGGACGGCCTCGGCCGGGGCGCCCGCCGGAGCGGTCGCCTTACGGGTGGCACGGCGGCGGGTGCGGCCCTTGGGGGCTTCCTCCACGACCGGCTCCGCGACGACGGCCTCGACGGTCTCGGCGACCTCGACGACGACCTCGGGCTCGATGACCTCGACGACCTCGACCACCGGCTCAGGCTCGGCCACCGGGGCCGGGGCCTGGGCGGCCGCACCGCGCGGGGCGCCCGCCGGAGCGGTCGCCTTGCGGGTGGCACGGCGGCGGTTGCGGCGCCCGCTCACCCCTCCGGCAGCGGCCTCGGCCTCGGCCGGGCTGCTGTAGAGCTCCTCGTCGGCGACGAAGGAGGGCTCGGGCAGCGCCACGGGAGCGGCGACCTCGGCGGCGAGCTCCGCCTCGGTCTCGATCTCGTAGTCATCGCCCTCGGCGGTGTCCACGGCCTCGATCTCGTGGTCGTGCTCGTGTCCGGCCTGGCCACCGCGGCGCTTGGAGCGCTTGCCGTTGCCACCGCCGCCGACCACGGTCGGGGTCTCCATGTGCACGATGACGCCGCGGCCGTTGCAGTGGACGCAGGTCTCGGAGAAGGACTCCAGCAGACCCTGGCCCACCCGCTTGCGGGTCATCTGGACCAGACCCAGCGAGGTCACCTCGGCGACCTGGTGCTTGGTGCGGTCACGGCCCAGGCACTCCAGCATGCGCCGCAGGACCAGGTCGCGGTTGGACTCCAGGACCATGTCGATGAAGTCGATGACCACGATGCCGCCGAGGTCGCGCAGCCGCAGCTGGCGCACGATCTCCTCGGCCGCCTCCAGGTTGTTCCTGGTGACGGTCTCTTCGAGGTTGCCGCCCTGACCGGTGAACTTGCCGGTGTTGACGTCGATGACGATCATCGCTTCGGTCTTGTCGATCACGAGCGAACCGCCCGAGGGCAGCCACACCTTGCGGTCGAGCGCCTTGGCGAGCTGCTCGTCGATCCGGTACGTCGCGAAGACGTCCACCTCGGAGGTCCAGCGCTTCAGCCGGTCGGCCAGGTCCGGGGCCACGTGGTTCACGTAGCCGTGGATGGTCTCCCAGGCGCTGTCACCGCTGACGATGACCTTGGTGAAGTCCTCGTTGAAGATGTCGCGCACGACGCGGACGGTCATGTCCGGCTCGCCGTACAGGAGGCTCGGCGAAGAGGTCGAGATCTGCTTCGACTTCTTCTGGATGTCCTCCCACTGGGCCTGCAGGCGCTCGACGTCGCGGCGCAGCTCGTCCTCGCTCGCACCCTCGGCGGCGGTGCGCACGATGACGCCCGCGTCCTCGGGGACGATCTTCTTGAGGATGGTCTTCAGGCGCGCGCGCTCGGTGTCGGGCAGCTTGCGGCTGATGCCGGTCATCGAGCCCTCGGGCACGTAGACCAGGTAGCGGCCGGGCAGCGAGACCTGGCTGGTCAGGCGGGCGCCCTTGTGGCCGATCGGGTCCTTGGTGACCTGCACCAGGACCGACTGGCCGGACTTGAGGGCGGCCTCGATGCGGCGCGGGCCGTTGGCCATGCCGAGCGCCTCGAAGTTGACCTCACCGGCGTACAGGACGGCGTTGCGGCCCTTGCCGATGTCGATGAAGGCGGCCTCCATGGACGGCAGCACGTTCTGGACCTTGCCCAGGTAGACGTTGCCGACGTACGAGGTGGCTTCTTCCTTGTTGACGTAGTGCTCGACGAGCACGTTGTCCTCGAGGACGCCGATCTGGGTGCGCTCGCCGGACTGGCGGACGACCATGACGCGCTCGACGGCCTCGCGGCGGGCCAGGAACTCGGCCTCCGTGATGATCGGGACGCGGCGGCGGCCCTGCTCGCGGCCCTCGCGGCGACGCTGCTTCTTGGCCTCCAGGCGGGTCGAGCCCTTGATGGACTGGACCTCGTCGGAGGAGGTGGAGCCGGCGAGGGACTCCGCGCGCTCGCGCGCCGGGCGCGGCTCGCGGACCTTGACGACGGTGCGCACACCGTCGTCCTCGGCCGCGTCGGCGTCCGTACCACCGTCACCGCTGCGACGGCGGCGGCGCCGGCGGCGGCGGCTGGAGCTGGAGCCGAGGGCCCCGTTCTCCTCGTCGTCCTCGGCGTCTTCCTCCTCCGCCTCTTCGGCGGACTCGGCCTCGGCCTCTTCCTCGGCGGACTCGTCGAGGTCGGCGGCCTCACCGCGGCGACGGCGACGGCCACCGCGGCGGCGACGGCGCGACGGGCGGTCGCCCGACTCGTCGGTCTCGTCCTCGTAGGCCTCGGTCTCGGCCTCTTCCTCGACCAGCTCTACGTCGGCCAGCGTGACCGGGCCGGACGGCTCGGCGGCGGCCGGAGCCGGGGCCGCGGGCGCGGCGGTCTCGGCGGCGGCTCCGCGGCCACGGCGGCGGCGACGGCCGGCCGGCTGCGGGGCGGGGGCGGCCTCGACCTCGACCTCGGCGTCGACGAGGTCGAGCTCCTCCTCCTCGACCTCCTCGGCCGGGGCGGCGGCAGCGGCGGCCGCGGCCATCATGGCCGCGGTCTCCGGGGTCTGGAACATCGGCTCGGCGAACACCGGGGCCTGGAACACGGCGACGGCGGGACGCCCGGCGCGACGGCCACGGGCCGGAGCCTCGGCACCGGCAACCTCCGCGGCAGCCGCAGCCCCCTCCCCCGCCTCGGCGGCCGGGGCCACCCTGGACCTTATACCCCTCTCCCAGCCCACGCG